>JBGCFH010000202.1:0-18877 GCA_045106825.1 Saprospiraceae bacterium
AGAACTTTTATCAAAATAAATAATTCGGGCTTATTGGCTTCTAATCAATTATACGATTTGAATTTTAGATTTCAAGGAGATGATTACAAGGTATATTTAAAAAAGGTTACAAAACAAATATCAGGAGTTGGAAATGTTCAAAGGTATAGAGTAAATACTTTCTACCCAATAGAATCAGACAAAGATAGAGCTAAACTTGAAAATTTTAATCTTGTCAAAATTGATGATGATTATAGCATTTACGTAAAAAGAAATGCTTAATTTTAATCTTGTGTGCATCAAAAATCTACTACCAAACTGCAAAATACATTTCTAAAAACCACAAAAACAGAATAGCTCAAAAAAACCAACAATCAAAAAAAATCGTTATATTTATCTATCGTTTAGAATAAAAAATGAATAGTATGCCAATCGTACAATTTAGACAAGAATTAAGTATGAATGACCTTTTGGGCGTTGTTGAACAATTTAGCAGCAACGAATTGGAGGAATTTATACACAAAATACAGCTTCTAAAAAATAAGAAAGCGACTAAAATTGCATCAAAAGAAGCAGAATTAATCAAAATCATTCAGCGAAATTTTACGGAAGTAGAACAAAAGCATTTTGATGAATTAGTGCAAAAAAGACAAGCCTATACGATTACCGATGAAGAATTAGTTGAGTTAATCGAAATGACGGATTATAGTGAACAGTTGAGTGTTGAAAGAGTTAAGGCTTTAGCAAAACTATCTGAATTGACGAATAAATCAGTTGATGAATTGATGATAGAATTAAATGTACGACCTCATGGCAAATAAATACGTTTCTAAAAAGAATAAAGATTTTATTCGTCAATTAGCTCACGGTTGCTGCGAATATTGTCAAAGTCAAGAAGCCTATTCTACTCAAAATTTTTCGATGGAACATATTATTCCGTCACATTTAGGTGGCAGTAATGAGATTGATAATTTAGCTTTGTCTTGTCAAGGTTGTAATAATATTAAGTTTACAAAAATTGGATTAACGAACGAAACTACTGATGAGTTTATTCCATTTTTTCATCCTCGACAAGATATTTGGACAGAACATTTTAAGTGGAATAATGATTTTACCTTAATAATTCCCTTGACCAAAAAAGGTGAAGCAACGCTCGAAGTATTAAAAATGAATAGACAACAAGTTGTTAATTGGAGAACTGCGGTATTTTCAATTGGAAAACATCCTCCTTTGCATACGATTGTTGGTTAATAAATGTGCTGTATCTTTATTTGAAAATTAAATCATCGCAATTAAACCCTCAATCGGTTCTTCAATTTCTAAAGCATCTAATTTTTGAAAAAATGCTTTTTTGTTAATCGGTTTAAAGTTTTGTTCTTTTTTCAATTGTTTGATAGAAAGTGTTTTACGCATTGGCTTTGCTAAATGCTCTAAAAAAATCGTTATATTATCTATTGTTTAGAATAAAAAATGGACAGTATCCAATCGTACAATTTAGACAAGAATTAAGTATGAATGAATGAATGATTGATTGATTGATTAGAAGTGGTAGCCAAACCTGACAGGTCTTCAAGACCTGTCAGGTTTCTCGTCAAATATTTTCATCGATCATTTCCATCAAACTCATCACAAAACTTGCACGAAAGACCTGACAGGTTTTTAAAACCTGTCAGGTCTTTACACATCAATTTTCATAATAAAAACTACAAAATCACGCACTTTTTCAATATTTTTGAATTGAAATTATGAAGTACAAACCTGACAGGTCTTGAAGACCTGTCAGGTTTATAACCACCAAAACCATGAAATCAAACAAAAAAATAAACTATTATCCCAAACTATTCCCAAATCAATATCATCATTGTATCAATCATGCAGTCGGTGACGATTTGTTATTTCGAGAAGCAGACAATTATCGTTATTTTTTAGAAAAGTATAAAAAGTACATCGCACCGATTACCACAACATACGCCTTTTGTTTGATGCCGAATCACTTTCATTTTTTAATCAAATTGAATTCAGAAATCGAAATACAAAATTATTATCAATTGAAAAATCCACATAAACCAATAGATACAGCGACTTTTGATTATTCTAAATTTATCAGTCGTCAGTTTAGTAATTTCTTCAATTCGTATTCTAAAGCGTTCAATAAAAAATATGGCAGAAAAGGAACATTAATGGAAACTCCTTTCAAACGTCCTTTGATAGAAAGCGATGATTATTTTTTGAATACCTTGAAGTATATTCACTACAATCCTATTCATCATGGATTTACTGATGAATTAGAAAATTGGGATTATTCGTCTTATCATGCGTATTTAAATCACGATAAAAGAGGAACTTACAAAACGGAAGTTTTTCAACAATTAGGCGGCTTTAAAGGCTTTTGTGCATTTCATCAAGATTTTCGTGATTTGGGCGACTTTGGGGATGTTGAGTAGTTTTTATTGTGAAAGACCTGACGGGTTTTAAAAACCCGTCAGGTCTGTACTATGCAGAATTTTATGCTTTTATGCTCGATTTTTTATACTTCATCAATTCAAAATCTCGACGCTATTGTACAAGTCTCAAATATAAAAAGACCTGACGGGTTTTAAAAACCCATCAGGTCTGTACTATGCAGAATTTCATGCTTTTATGCTCGGGTTTTTATACTTCATCAATTCAAAACTCCGAAACTATTGTACAAGTTTCTCACACACAAAGACCTGACGGGTTTTTAAAACCCGTCAGGTCTGTACACAACTACACCTCATAATTCAAACTTGGCTGCAACCATTTCTCTGCTTCCTCAATTGACCAACCTTTCCGTTCCGCATAATCCGCAACCTGATCTTTCGCAATCGCACCCAAGCCAAAATATTTAGATTTCGGATGAGCATAATACCAACCGCTAACCGCTGCTGCTGGATACATTGCCATAGATTCCGTCAGTTCGATTCCTGTATTTTCGGTCACGTTTAGTAAGTCAAATAACGTTTCTTTCTCACGATGTTCAGGACACGCAGGATAACCCGGAGCTGGGCGAATACCTTTATATTTTTCAGCAATCAATGCTTCATTATCAAAAATCTCGTCAGTTGCATAAGCCCAAAACTCTTTACGAACTCGTTCGTGCATGCGTTCAGCAAAAGCTTCCGCAAAACGGTCGGCAATCGCTTTCAACATAATCGAGTTGTAATCGTCATGCGTTTCTGCAAATTTCGCCAAATGCTTTTCGATTCCAATTCCTGCTGTTACAGCAAATGCACCAATATAATCTTGGTTTTCTGACTTCGGAGCGATGAAATCTGTTAATGAAATATTTGGTTGTCCTGGTGCTTTTTTGCGTTGTTGACGTAAGTTTTTCAGAACGACTTTTACTTCTGTTCTTTCGTCATTCGCATAAACTTCGATGTCGTCGTCAGTTGATGCGTTGGCTGGAAAAATTCCGATAACGGCACGGGCTTCTAACCAATTTTCGTTGATCACTTGCTGTAATAATGCTTTTGCATCTTTATATAATTGTGTTGCTTCTTTACCAACTATTTCATCTTCCAAAATCGCTGGGAATTTCCCTGCTAATTGCCAAGTTGAGAAGAATTGCGTCCAATCAATATAATTGGCTAATTCTGCCAAATCATAGTTGTTAAACACCTGAATACCAAGTGTTTTTGGCTTTGTTGGCAAGTTGTTGAAATCTAACCAATCTATTTTGAATTTATTTTTTCTTGCTTGATCTAAAGTAATATATTTTTTGTTCGATTTTCTGCCTTTTCGTTGCGTTCTGATACGTTCGTAGTCAGCACGAGTTTCTTGTAAAAATGGTTCGTAAGTTTCTTTTCCTAACAATTGACTCGCAACCGTTACACTTCTCGAAGCATCCAAAACGTGAACAACTGCACCTGAATATTGCGGTTCGATTTTTACGGCTGTGTGCGTTTTTGATGTTGTTGCACCTCCAATCATCAATGGAATTTTGAAATTTTGGCGTTCCATTTCTTTCGCAACCGTTACCATTTCATCTAATGAAGGCGTAATCAATCCACTCAATCCGATGATATCGACATTGTGTTTTCTGGCTTCCGCCAAAATCGTTTCCGCTCGAACCATTACGCCCAAGTCGATAATTTCATAATTGTTACACGCCAAAACAACGCCAACGATATTTTTTCCAATATCGTGAACATCGCCTTTTACGGTTGCCATTAAGATTTTTCCTTTGGCAGAAGTGTTGCCTTGTTTGGCTTTTAAAGCTTCGATGAAAGGCGTTAAGTGTGCCACAGATTGCTTCATTACACGAGCTGATTTCACCACTTGCGGCAAAAACATTTTACCTGAACCGAATAAATCACCAACGATATTCATTCCATCCATCAAAGGTCCTTCGATAACTTCCAACGGTTCAGCGTATTTCAATCTCGCTTCTTCCGTGTCTTCAATTACGAAATCTGTAATTCCTTTTACTAAGGCATGAGCCAAACGTTTTTCAACGGTATTTTCTCGCCAAGATAAATCCTTAACTCGCTTCTTCCCTTTTCCTCTGACTCGTTCAGCGTATTCGACTAAAGCATTCGTTGCTTCGTCATTTCTATTAAAAAGAACATCCTCAACTTTCGTCAATAATTCAGGTTTAACGTCTGCATAAACTTCCATCATTCCTGCATTCACGATTCCCATATCCATTCCCGCTTGAACGGCATGATATAAAAATGCAGCGTGCATCGCTTCTCGAACCGCATTATTTCCACGGAAAGAAAACGAAATATTACTAACGCCACCGCTGACTTTTGCACCTGGACAACGTTCTTTGATTTGGCGAGTTGCTTCGATGAAGTTTATCGCATATTCATTGTGTTCCTCAATTCCTGTGGCAACAGCAAAAATATTCGGGTCGAAAATAATATCGTAAGGATTGAAGTTGACTTTTTCAGTCAAAACTTTATACGCACGTTCGCAAATCTCCACTTTTCGCTCAATCGTATCAGCTTGTCCTTCTTCATCAAACGCCATCACAACAGCTGCTGCACCATATCGTTTAACCAATTTCGCTTGACGAATAAATTCTTCTTCGCCTTCTTTCATCGAAATCGAGTTGACGATAGATTTTCCTTGCGTACATTTCAAGCCTGCTTCGATGACTGACCATTTTGAGGAATCAATCATAATCGGCAATTTGGCAATGTCAGGTTCTGCTCCGATTAAATTCAAAAACTTCACCATTGCAGCTTCTGAATCCAACAAACCTTCGTCCATATTTACATCAATAATCTGAGCTCCACCTTCCACTTGATGTCTTGCTACAGATAATGCTTCTTCATATTTTTCCTCACGAATCAATCTCGCAAACTTCCGTGAACCTGTTACGTTTGTACGTTCTCCAACATTGACAAAGTTCGTATTCTCACGTAAAACCAATGGTTCTAAACCTGAATATTGAGAATATTGGCGAGCTTGAGGAATTTTTCGAGGTTCGATATTTTTTACTAATTCTGCCATTCTACCGATGTGATCTGGCGTAGAACCACAACAACCTCCAAGAATATTGACAAAACCATTTGATGCAAAATCCATCACTAAATCGCCCATTTCGTCCGCCGTTTGGTCATATTCTCCAAACTCGTTTGGTAAACCTGCATTCGGATAAGCACTAATATTGGTATGTGCAATTTTTGATAATTCCTGAATATACGGACGCATCGCAGTCGCACCCAAAGCACAATTAAAACCAACTGAGAATAATTCAATATGTTGAACAGAAATCCAAAAAGCTTCCGCAGTTTGTCCTGATAATGTTCTTCCGCTGGCATCGGTAATCGTTCCCGAAATCATAATCGGCAACTTCACCCCTTTGTCCTCAAAACATTTATCAACCGCAAATAATGCCGCTTTTGCATTCAAGGTATCAAAAATCGTTTCAATCAAAATCGCATCAACGCCACCATCAATCAAACCGCTGGTTTGTTCATAATAAGCGTTCATCAAATCATCAAATGTCACGGCACGATAACCTGGATCGTTGACATCTGGCGAAATAGAAGCTGTTTTACTTGTCGGACCTAAAGCTCCGATTGCGAAACGTGGTTTATCAGGCGTTTTTGCGGTATATTCTTGAGCTGCTTTTTTAGCAATTTTGGCGGAAGCCAAGTTTAATTCATACGCTAAATGCGACATATCGTAATCTTCCATCGACAACGCATTCGCATTAAATGTATTGGTTTCAATCAAATCTGAACCTGCTTCCAAATAGGCTTTGTGAATATTTTCAATCACATCTGGACGGACAATCGACAACAAATCATTGTTTCCTTGCAAGTCTTTATGAAAATCTGCAAATCGTTCGCCTCTAAAATCCGCCTCTTTTAACTGATATTGTTGAATCATCGTACCCATTGCACCATCAAGGATAAGGATACGTTTTTTGATTGCTTCGTGTAAAGTCATTATTCTCTTTTTGATAATTGTTGAGTGATAACGAAATCCCGATTTTTTTTTCGGGAATAATGGAGAATTGACAATTGATAATTAAACAATTGAATTGTAATTATTATTTGTTTATTATTAAATGTCAATTGAATTAGCACAACTTAAATTGATAAAATCATTTTCATAAATGACTTTATTTCCAAAATAGTTTGCGAAAATACAACATGGATTATTAAAAAAGGAATTTGATTTTTTGAGTTGTGTTAAATTTCACAGATTAGAGAAAAAGAACGATGCTTTTAAATTGGATTTAGAACTGATAATCTCTTAAAATGTGCGACTCATCCAAAATCTTTCTCTTTTTGTCCAACATTATCATAGATTTAGGGAGATAAATTCAATATTACAAAACAGAACGAAAACTTAGTTCGTTAAAAGCACGTTAAACACAATCGGGAAAATGGTTAGAATTATAATAATCTCTTAGTTTGCAATGCTTATTATAATATATAATTTGTTATTTTTAACAAATTTATAAATGGTAGTCAACAATCATATCAACAATAATTATCAAGATATAGAATAGTATTTTTCAATTTAAAAATAGTCTAACTCATGAAGCATAAAATTTGGCTTTCGATACTTTGCTTTTTAGCAACGACTTCAATGGTTTTTAGCCAAAAGATACAACTGCGGAATGCGTCCTTTGAAGGAACACCTCAACATAGTACAACGCCGTCAGGCTGGTATGATTGTGGGCTAAATGACGAATCACCTCCTGATATTCAGCCTGGTTTCTTTAAAGTTACGAAAGCAGCCGCTGATAAGAAAACGTATATTGGTTTGGTGACACGAGATAATGATACTTGGGAAGGAATGGGACAGCGATTAAGTTCTCCGATGAAAGCAGGTAAATGTTATAGTTTTAGTGTTTCGTTGGCTCGTGCAGAGAAGTATATTAGTTTGACCAAAACAACAAGAGTTGAGGAAAACTTTAATAAACCGATTCGACTTCGAGTTTGGGGCGGAACAAGCTATTGTAGTAAAAAAGAAAAAATAGCAGAAAGTATTACAATCAAACATACTTCGTGGAAAAATTATACTTTTGAATTTACACCAAAAGGAAATTATAATTATATCTTCTTAGAGGCGTTTTTTGAACCGTCGTTATTTCCGTATAATGGTAATATTTTAGTTGATGAATGTTCGGCATTGATTCCGTGTGATGAGGTGAAAGATGAACCTATTGCAGAAAAGCCAAAGACGCAACCAAAACCGAAAACACAACCGAAACCAAAGACACAACCGAAACCAGAAGCAACGACAAAACCGAAAGCGGAAATTAAACCAAAAAAGAAAGTCATTACACCAGATTTAGATCGATCTAAAATTAAGGCTGGAACTATAATTCAGGTAAATAAACTTTATTTTAAAGCAGATTCGTTTAAAATAGAAAAGACTTCTTTTGCAGCACTAAATGAAGTTTATGACTTTTTAATTGAAAATCCTGATGTAAAAATAGAAATTGGTGGACATACCAATGGTGTTCCTCCTCATGCTTATTGCGATAGGCTTTCTGCTTCAAGGGCGAAAGCAGTTATGGAATATTTGAACAAAAAAGGAATTGCTCGTTCTCGATTGACGTATAAAGGCTATGGTAAACGAAAACCGATTGCTACAAATGAAACGAAAGCTGGTCGAACAAAGAATCAACGGGTTGAAATTAAGATTACAAGTTTTAAGGGTTGATAGATTAGTTGTTATATTGTTTTGACGAATTGAATTTGGTCGTATTTAATAAAAAAGTGTTTGTGATACTTGATTGTGTCACAAGCACTTTTTTTATAAATTGTTTTGAGTAATAAAAAATCTATACTTTCGCTCAAATTCCTACCAAAGAAAATACTAATTTTGCATGGTAAACGATTTTTTGAAAAAATCATGGAAGTATAATGAAAAAGCATAATTTTAGTTCAGGACCAGCAATTTTACCACAAAGTGTGATGGAAGAAGCTGCAAAGGCAATTGTTGATTGGAACGGCATTGGTTTATCCGTTTTGGAAGTATCTCATCGAAGTAAGGAGTTTTCGGCAGTGATGGAAGAAGCTCAACAACTTACTAAAGAATTGTTACATATCGGAGATGATTATAGTGTTTTGTTTTTGACAGGTGGGGCGAGTTCACAATTTTATATGACTGCAATAAATCTGTTAAATCAAGATGAAACAGCTTGTTATATTGATACAGGAAACTGGTCTGCAAAAGCAATTAATGAAGGTAAAGTATTTGGAAATATTGAGGTTGTTGCTTCTTCTAAAGATAGAAATTATGTCTATATTCCAAAAGAATTTGTATTACCTGATAATGCTAAATATCTACATATCACAACTAATAATACCGTTCAAGGAACACAATTCCATCAAATTCCTGATGTGAATATTCCTTTAGTTGCTGATATGTCTTCAGATATTTTTAGCCGCCCAATTGATATTCATAAATATGGATTAATATATGCTGGCGCTCAAAAAAATATGGGACCAGCTGGTACAACAATGGTCATTGTTCGTAAGGATTTAGTTGGAAAACTAAATAGACAAATTCCTACAATGCTGGATTATACAACGCATGTTAATAAAAACTCAATGTTTAATACACCGCCAGTATTTCCTGTTTTTGTGTCTATGTTGACGTTGAGATGGCTAAAAGCTCAAGGAGGAGTTGAAGCAATGGAACAAATCAATATTGCGAAAGCAAAAATGTTGTATGATGAAATTGATAGAAACACGTGTTTTAGAGGTCGAGTTGATAAAGCTGATAGATCGTTGATGAATGTAGCGTTTTTTGCAGAAACGCCCGAGTTAGAAAAAGCTTTTTATAAGGTTTGTGAGGCAGAAAGTATTTCACGTATTAATGGTTATAGAACGATTGGCGGATTTCGAGCGTCTATTTATAATGCTATGCCAACATCAAGTGTAGAACATCTGGTACATGTAATGCAACAATTTGAAGCACAACATTAGGTAATTCAAGTTGTGGGTTACGAGTTGATACTCGAATAGTCCAGCATTTCGATTACATCATGATTTAAAAGGAGCATAAGACTAATTAAGTATATAAAAATGGGTTTCATATCATCATGAAACCCATTTTTATTATATTTAATGCTTATCCTTGCAATTGTCGATTTAATACAACTAATTGCCTGTCTACCCAAAATAAAAAACTAAAAGTCAATACAATTACCCATACATTCATGATGATTGGTTTTGCCATAAAGTACAAAAATTGACTGATATAATAAGTTACAGAATTGAACTCTGATTCAAAAATCATTTTATTACTTACAGGACAAGCCAAAGTTACAAACATCAATGTGAGTAATACAGTGATTCCTCCAAAAGCTACGATTCCTTTCCAGTATTTTTTAAATTGTGGCTTGATTTCATTATATCCTAATTCGATTTCAACCAGACAATTTTTAATAGGATTAATTTTATCTTCTTTAATCTCATGAACAGCATTACTAAACTGAGTATTAAAAAACATTAAATCATCCAAATTTTTATTACAATGCGAACATTGTGTTAAATGTTCTTCTATCTGAAGTACTTCCTCTTTTGTAAGTTCATTATCAAGATATTCCCACAGTTTTTCTTCATCGATGCACTTCATACGTTTTATTTATTCCTATGTTTTTTGACTAAAAAATACACACAGTAGTATTCAATCAACAAATTTGTTAATTGAATATTTAACAAAAAAAAATAATAATAAGGTTTTAATGAATTTGTGTTTTGTATTGAAAGGGACTTACTCTTTTTGTTATGGTATTCTGTCTGTAAGTTAGGTCTGTAATACATTTTCGAGCATTAAATTGTTTAAATAAAAGTATGAAAAATGGCGTAAATTCTTAAAATCTACTTTATTTATAATTAGTACAAATAATATTTATCTTTTCTAAGAAGAAAGATTAAATTATATTACCTTGATTTACAATAAAATAACTAATTTTGCACCGCTTTTGATTAAAGCACTTATTAGATTTCTATTTTTAGAATCATAAGTTATTGTAATTAAACAAGTTAGGGTCAGAAATCCTAATCTATTAAATAACAAACTAAATATTAAAAATCATGCAAACAGTCGCAATTGAGGGTACACTGAGAGAAGCATTCGGCAAAAAAGCTACAAAAAGTCTTCGCAAACAAGGATTAGTACCATGTGTTGCATATAGTGGTGAGACAACTTTTCACTTCACTACTCCGAGTACTGCTTTCAAAAATTTGATTTATACACCGGATTTCAAAGTTGCTGAAATCACTCTTGATGGTCAAACTCATCGTGCTATCTTAAAGGATGCTCAGTATCATCCTGTTACAGATGCTGTAATGCACATTGACTTTTTGTTATTGGTAGACGGTCGAAACTTAATAACACAAGTACCTGTAAAAACAGAAGGTGTAGCACCAGGTGTAAAATTAGGTGGTAAGTTAACACAAGTAACTCGTCGAGTAAAAATCAAAACAACACCTGAAAATTTAGTAGATCACATGTTAGTTGATGTATCAGATTTAGATTTAGGTAGATCGGTTCGAGTACGTGATTTAAAATCTGTTGACGGAGTTGAAGTTATGACTTCACCAGGTATTCCATTGGCTTCTGTTGAAATTCCTCGTGCTTTACGTTCTGCTCAAACAGCAGCAGCAAAAGAAGGAGAAGAAGCTTAATCATTCAATAATTTCAAATTATCATTATTGAATTGTTTTTATAATAAAAAGACGTAACTACTTTGGTTACGTCTTTTTTTGTAGATTTATATTTTAAGATTAAAATTATTAAAATTAAATAGCAAACATGGATTTACTACTTTGGCCAGGAATTTTTATTGTGAGTTTAGCGTTTTTGGTGAAGGCCTCTGATTGGTTTGTCAATGGTGCAGAAACAATTGGTATCGCACTTGGTATTCCTCCTTTTATTGTTGGTGTTACAATTGTAGCCGTCGGTACATCACTACCTGAGTTGGCATCTTCTATTTCTGCTGTTTTTGCTGGTAGTACCGATATTGTAGCAGGCAATGCTATCGGTTCTAATATTACGAATATTGTATTAGTGATGGGTTTAGTGGCTATTTTTAGCAAACAAAAGATTGAAATAAAACGGGATATTATGGATGTTGATATTCCAATGTTAGTAGCTTCGGCTTTACTTTTATGGTTTTTGATTGCTGATTTGAATTTTACGATGTTAGATGCCGCTATGTTAATTGCTGGTATGTTTATATTTTTGGCTTATACATTTACAAAATCTGGCGATGATGAAGAAGAAATTACACGTCAAAAAATTGGATGGCAAACAATTGCTTTAGTCATAGGAAGTGGTGCATTAATTTATTTTAGTGCCAATTATACTGTAATGGCTATTCAAGAAATCTCGGATTTATTAGGTATCGGAACAGGTGTAATCGCATTGAGTTTAGTCGCATTAGGAACATCGCTTCCAGAAGTTTTAGTAAGCGTTACAGCGGCTCGAAAAGGTAATACAGAGATTGCTTTTGGTAATGTAATAGGATCTAACATTTTTAATACTTTCGCCGTAATGGGGATTCCAAGATTTTTAGGACCAATTGAAATTCCTGCTTCAATTATAGAATTCAGCTTACCAATGATGGTTGGGATTACAATATTTTTTGCGATTATTTGTCTGTCTCGAAGAATTTCTCGTTTTGAAGGAATGTTTCTTTTATTATTCTACCTTGTATTTATGATTGGTTTATTTAGTAATATATAACTGATAAAAGGACTTTCTCATAGAAGTAATTTGAACCACAAAAGAATCAAAAGACATATATTAAAAATTTTATGAGAAAGCCTTTTAACTGATAATTAGCCTAACATTAATAAAAATAAGGGAAACGAAAAGTCTCTTCACTAAGGTTTATTAATCCATTTATTTTAATTCAATAATCTTAGTTTCATAACCTCCTAAATTCATCGAGCTCAATTCAATATTTTTATTAGTAAAAATATCCGTACCAGATGTATAATGTTGTAATTGTTCATGATAGCGATTTGTTTGAATCGTTATCGGGTCAGCGTGTGTATTCATAACAATCATCACTGATTTAGAATTATCTTCTAAGTAACGAAAATAGACATAAACACCATTTTCAGGAACGAATTGAACCAATTTTCCTTCTGTCAATGCTTCGCTATTTTTACGATAATTTAATAATGTTTTCGTATGATTGAAAATATCTTTTTCGATTTCATTTCTTCCGCTTTCGCTAAATTTGTCTACGTCACCACCAAAACCACCAGGGAAATTTTGACGTAAGTAGCCATGATCTTTTTCACCATCACTGTTCATCATAATTTCTGTTCCATAATAGATCATTGGCGTTCCACGAGTTGTCAATAAGAACGATAAAGCAGATTTTACTTTCGTTGAATTTCCACCCATTGAAGTCGCCAAACGAGTGACATCGTGATTATCTAAAAAGGTTACATTATTTTGAGGATTAGCGTAAGCAATATCTTTAGCTAAAGTATAATAAATCTTTGCAGCTCCGTCCGTCCAACCTTGCGAATTATTTAAAGCATCATTGATAGCATAATACACTTGAAAATCAGTAACTGAAGGTAGGTTCGTATCGTGACCAGAATCCATTCCATTATTATCGGTAAAGAAGGCTTGAGTAACGACTCCATGAACCCAAGTTTCACCAAAAATCGTAAAATTTGGATACTCATCAAGAATCGCTTTACACCATTTTGACGTAAATTTTTTGTCAGGATAAGCGTAAGTATCGACTCGAAAACCATCTAAACCCGAAAACTCAATCCACCATATATTATTTTGAATCAAGTAAGTCGCTAAATGTTCATCTTGTTGATTCAAGTCAGGCATATGTGTATCAAACCAACCGTCAGACATACGCATCTTGTCATAATCTGAAGCATAAGGGTCGAATAGAGTAGGTGCTCGATAAGTCGTTTTGGTAAATGTATCAAATTGGTGAATCCACGTTTCGGTTGGTAAATCTTTCATCCACCAATGTTGGTCGCCGATGTGATTATGTACAATATCCTTAATAACTTTGATGTCTTTTTTATGTGCTTTTTTGACCATTTTTTTATACAAATCATTCGTACCAAAACGTCTATCAATTTGATAAAAGTCAGTTGCAGCATAACCATGATAAGATTCGTGAGGTTGGTCATTTTCGATTTCTGGATTTAACCAAACTGCTGTGATTCCTAAATCTGCCAAATAATCAAATTTATTAATTATTCCTTGCAAATCTCCACCATGACGACCCAAACTCTCTTGACTTTTCGCTTCTTTCATACCTTCAATCGTATCATTAGAAGGATCACCATTAGCAAAACGGTCAGGAAAAATTAAGTAAATTACATCTTTGGGCGAAAGCCCAGTCATTTTCTTTGGATTTAAGTTACGTTCTCGCAATTCGTATTCTAATTTGAATTTTTTACCATTTTTCTCAAATACCAAAGGTACTTTTCCAGCAATAGCATTTTTCAAATTCAGTTTTACAAATTTGTAATTTGGATTGTCGCTATTTTTATCAGCAACAATTTCTACTCTACTATCGGCAGAAGTAACCGAGTAATCTGCAATATTTTTTTGATGAATCATTACTTCGACTTCAGGATTATTCATTCCAATCCACCAAAACATTGGTTCAACATGTTGTGTTTCTAAATCACCATCAAACTCAACATTAGCAACACTTGAACCAGTATTACAACTTTGAAACATTAATGCAATTCCAAAAAAAAGTAGTATTATTTTTCTCATAATTTGTCATAGTTTAAAATGAATATAATCTTAAAAGTAAGACGACTTTTACTTTAAACTATGACAAATTATTAAAAAAATGATTATTAATATCCTATACGAAGGAATAGGATTCAATTTACTTCGGTAACAATAACCAAACCTTGCCATAATGCTTCATTGCACTGGCACGTCTTTCACCAGCCTCGCCAGTTCCACAGAAGAAATCCATTCTACCTTTTCCTTTGATCGCACCACCGACATCTTGTGCTGTTACAATACGATATTCGTGACCCACAAATTCATCATTTTCATCTAAAACAGGAACAGCAGCAAGTAAAGTGCTACCTAAGGGAATGTAACGTTTGTCTACCGCAACAGAAACCATTCCTGTCAATGCAACACCAGCAGCACCAGAAGGCTCTTTTTCAGATGTATTAAAATAAACATAAGATGGATTGCGATTAAGCAATGTCGTTACACTATCAGGGTTTTCTGCACACCAAACTCGGATAGCTTCTAATGAAATTTTGGATTCGGGTACATGACCAGCAGCAACCAAATATTTTCCAATACTTTTGTAACGATGACCGTTTTCGCCGCCATAACTTAAAAGCTGTGTTGTCCCATCAGTATATTGCACAAAACCAGAACCTTGAACTTGCATCAAGAAATTATCCAATAAGCTTGCAGAATAACACAACTCTAAACCCAAACCGCTCAAAGCATTATTATCGTCGATTTGTTTACGTGAATATCTTGATTTACTACTTGATGGTTTTTTATATAAAGGATATTTGTATACCTCGTCTTTCGTTCTTTTAACTTGAATAATCGGAATAAAATATCCTGTAACCTGAACATTTCCACGATTATCTTCTCCCGCAATTTGATATGCGTTAACGGCTTCGAATAGGTTTTTGTCCGATGTACCGTTTGCCCAAGATTTAACAGATTGATTAGCTTTGAGCAATTGATAGTCGGAGATGGATAAATTACCAACTTTGTGTGTTCGTTTCTTTTTTCGATTAAGATAGCTAAAACTTTTGTCTAACGCTGTAAAAGTTTGACTTACTAAAGTAATATCCCATGTTTCGGGAGCCGTTCTAATTTCGTAGGTTGACCGGAAAACTTTAGCAGTTGAATCTCGACCATCATTGAAAGTGTTAAAATCCAGCGAATTTTCACTTTTTTTTAATTCTGTCTGTGAGTTTTGTGAATTACAAGCGACTGTTATTATGAAGCAAAGTAAGACAAGAAGTGTTCGTTTAAACATTTGTATATTAATTTCGTTGCATTATGTAATTAGTTAAAAGACAATTTTTTATAAATATTGACTTGTTTTTTTTGAAAAGTAATTTGTTAAATAGTTAAAATTTAATTTTTTTGAATCTTTTTAAAAAAATCCTCGTTTGACCGTCACAAATTACTTTTAATTTCGTTAAGTAAGAATACTTTTAAAGTATAAGCCGAGATAAATTATTATTTAGTCCTCAATTTAGAATAGCCATGGAAAAATTCGCAAATTTAAGTACACAAAACCTTGCAAAAAAACTACAAGGAAACTTCGTAAGCAAAGATGATAAAGATATCATCATTGTTCGTCAAAATGATGTTCAAATTGACCATATTGGTTTTAATTTAACATTAACTTCAAAAATCGTTTGGATTAACGACACACAGTATAACTTAGTCTTAGAAGATGTTAGTGACCAAAACGCACCTATCGGAATCAAAGTAGGTGATGTTATGACTGTGACGGTTACAGAAGTAACAAACGATTATTACATTGCAAATTGTGCCTTTAATGGACATCGTAATGTGATGAAATTGTGGTTTGCTTAAATCGTAAACACAGCGTTATTTTGAAAAGTGATATTTCAGTTGAAGTATCACTTTTCTTAGTTTTAGAATTTATGTAATTATATCTTACACTAAACCGCAATCGGAGCAGTCAAACAAGTTTCAGGAATATCAAACGCTTCCACCAAATCTACTGCAATTTGTCGCACTTCGTAACACAACTTATTCACCTGTTTTCGTATCGCTTTCGTTTTTACCGATTCCAAATAACCAGATTCTAAGTACCAACCATTGTGTTGTTCAATCGTAGAAAGAGCAAATAAAGCACAAACTTTCGTCAAGGCACGTTTCAAAGCTGGTTCGTTACAATCATTCACACCTTTCACAAAAACTTCCAAAATCGTGCGTTCCACATGAGCATTTGCCAAGGTCATCAAATGGTCTTGACAACGAATGAACGCATCGTAAGCTGGTAAACCTTTTTTGATTTTATCTCGTAAACGATTGGCAGCAGAAATTTGCAAACTGCGTTCTCTATATTTAAAAGTATCAATTAAAAAATCAAAATTTCGTAAATGAGATTGTTCTACATTTCGACCGATTGTTGGATCAATTTCATCTAAAACCGTAGAGAAATATTCAGTAATATATTTGAAAATTGTAGACATATTTGGTTGAGCAAATTCATTTTTATATGCACCTAACAAGTTCTTCGCCACCAATTGCATCAAAACCGTATTGTCACCTTCAAACGTTGTGAAAACATCTGTATCTGCTTTCAACGCTGCAAAACGATTCACTGCCAAATAACCTTGTCCACCACAAGCTTCTCGACATTCTTGAATTGTCGCTGTTGTGTTCCAAGTTGCAAAAGCCTTTAATCCTGCGGCTTTCGCTTCGAGTTCTCGCTTATCTTCTTTGTGCAAATCTTCTACATAATCCGCCAATAAATCCTTCAATGCAAAGTCCAAAGCGTAGGCTTTCGCCAATAATGGCATCAATCGACGTTGATGTGTTCTGTAATCCAAAAGACAAGTTTCTTGTTCATCTGCTGGCCCAAATTGTCGGCGTTTGTTCGCATATTTTATAGCAATGGTTAACGCTGTTTTCGTTGCACTCAATCCTGCACTCGGAACGCCAACTCGTCCGCCAATCAATGTTCCCAACATCGAGAAAAATCGACGACTTGGATTTTCAATTGGACTCGAATACGTTCCATCTTCCGCAACATCTGCAAAGCGATTTAACAAATTTTCACGAGGAACTCGCACTCGATTAAACCACAATCGACCATTATCAACGCCATTCAAACCCAACTTTTCACCACAATCATCAATCGAAACACCTGGCATTGCATCGTCATTTTCGTCACGAATCGGAACTAAAATCGCATGAACGCCATATTCTGTTTCGCCTATTTTTAATTGTGTAAAAACAGTCGCCATTTTTCCGTGAGCAGCAGCGTTTCCGATATAATCTTTTCGTGCTGATGGAAAAGGTGTATGAATGACAAATTCTTGATTGTCAACGTCATAAGTTGCCATCGTTTCAATATCTCGAACATTTGAGCCGTGACCTAATTCTGTCATTGCAAAACAACCTGGCAACGATACATCGCCAATCGCTTTCAAGTATTTTCGGTGATGTCGTTCCGTTCCTAACATCTGAACGCTTCCGCCAAACAAACCAAACTGAACACCAAACTTAATGACCAAACTCAAATCGAAATACGCCAAAGTCTCAAAAGCTGCCAAATATTGTCCAATATCGTTTTTTCCACCAGCATAATCTGGAAAAGCCAACGCACCAAAACCTTCCTTTGCAGCGGTTTTCATCCAATCCAAAACGACTTCCCGATACGCTTCTTTATTCAAACCATAAACATGACGAAATTCTGGACGTTTCAACATTTCTCGTACAGCATTTCTTGCTTCCGCAAAATCACCATCGAGATAATCATTCATTTTTTTGGTATCAAATTCGGCTTTATTACCAATGTTTAAAGTATCTAAATCTTCCGCAGCTTCTGCAAAAATGTACGAATATGTTTCATTACTAACTTCACCAATTGTTTCCTCGAAGTCGTGTAACATCGCTTTTGCAGGTTCTGTTGTGATTCTATCAATTGTCGTTTGGTCGCTGATTCGAGTGATTTGATAACCCAATTTCATCAACGAAACTTTGGTTGACAATGGAATTGTTTGAGCGATTTCTCTTACTAATTTTCCCCAAGCATCAACTTCCGCTTTCAACGGAGGATTTTTTCCGTCCAAATTATTAAACAACCACGATTTTTCATTTGGCGAAAGCCAATCGGCATTTTCGACAGATTTTTTCATAAAATCTAACTCGGATTTTGAAAATTCCGCATCTGTCCAACCGACATATAATATTGGTAAAAAAGTTAATAATGCGTGATTGTCTAAGATAGGTTGTAACGTTGAGCGATTTTTATTATTAATGAAATCTGATAATTGCATAGTGTTTTAGTTTTATTGTTGTGATTTATTGTGACGGTTCGACTTTTCAGCGGTTGCTTTTGCCAAACAATTTACATTAAAAAATACAACAATAAAAAACATTTTGAGTTTTTAAAATTTATAACCAAACATCAAACGAAGATTTGTTGTGTGAATAAATAATTCAGTATCAACAGGATTTGAAAGCGTAATATCTCTCATTCCGTACCAACCTTCTACCGCAATCAAAAAACAATTCAAATTGTATTGATAACGAATACCTAAGTTCATATTAGACTTTATTCTAAATAATTTCGTATAAAGCTGAATTATCTTTTATCGCTACTCTTTCCACGAAGTTTCGGGACAGGCTGTTAGCAAAATACTCATGTAGCAAGGCTACACTCCGTTTTTGCCGCCTCGATTAGCAA
>JBGCFH010000203.1:0-13667 GCA_045106825.1 Saprospiraceae bacterium
GCTCTTTTATCCTTTATTGATTCGAATAGTTTTTGTAACTTTTCTATCTCATTATCCATTGAGATTTTCGAACGTGCTGATTGATATTTCCGTTTCATTACGCTATTTTAAGCTTTTTTTTCCATATGGGGAATTGCTGAATTATTTTCACTTTTAAATATAAATGGCTAATAATCAGTTGTTTAAATTGTTAAAAAAAACTTTTAATTTTTCTTTATTTAATTTATCATTTATACAAATACTGCTGCATAAGTCTACGTCATAATGTTCAACTTGTTGATTAGCCTGTTGAATATTTCCAAGTCCTCGGGACTGCCGAAAATCTCAGAAGTTTTGTACGGCAGCTAAAGTAGCCGCTACTGAAAACCACGTAAAATCATAAAGAACCTTTTTTATCAAAAAAAATCTGCGTGAATCTGCGTGAAAAAAGTATTTTGCGAAGCAAAATTTAGCAATTATGATTTCTATTTTACGTTTCAGCGAAACGAAAACGTTAAGTTTGGATTTCCAAAATCTAACAAAATATAATCTACTTCATTTTCTATTACTTCGACCGTTCGCCTCTAAATTGGTTCTCTTTTATTTTGAATAAGACATTAAACGTTGTCAATGAGCCATAAATTCGAGTCAAATATTGTTGTAAATTAACCTTTTCGTCCGCCGAAAGATTTTTGCTACTATTAATACGTTGTTCCATGACACGCAAACGATCCCGAACCATGACGATTTTATGAAAGAACGTATCAATAGGAATAATTTTCGATTTTAAATTCGAATCACCAGGTTTCAGTTCTATTGTTCCGCCTTTCCACTTATCGCCAATCGGCACAATTTCTGACACATCTGACCATTGTTTCAATATTCGAATCAACGACTTTTCTGCATTAGAAAAGGTAAAAGTCTCATCAGATTCGATTGCTTCAATGATTTCCCAGTCTGTATATTGTTTACCAATATCTCGCAAACCATACAACATAAAACAAACTTGATACGCATTCGGATATAATTTTACAATTGCTCCTTCGCCATATGCAGGATGACGAACTCTTGAGCCAACTCCTAAATCCATAATTTTAGTTTAAGTAATTTGAGTAATTTAAGTAGTTTTTTGTCCGTATAAACTACTAAAACTACAAAGATAATAAACTGCAATTCCAGTAGCAACGCTTACATTCATTGAGGTATTGACACCTAACATTGGTAAATGAATCGTTGTCGATGCTATATTTAATAATTCTGGACTTACGCCAAAACGCTCCGCACCTATTATCAATAATATTTTTTTATTTGATTTTAATTGTAAATCAGTATAATTAATGCTTTCAGATGTTTTATCTAAAGCAATAACTTCATATTCTTTTACAATTTCTTGAATTTTTTTAAAATCATTAATTTTTTCAAAATCAACATATTTATTTGTAGAACGAGCGACTTTCGTCAATTTTTTATGTGTAAAATCAACAGTTGATTGAAAAAAATAAATCTTCTCTAATCGTGCAGCATCTGCAATCCGAAACATAGCACCAACATTTTTTGCATCCGTCATTCTATCACATAACAACGCAATATTCATTCGATTATGTTGAATATTTTCGATTCGTTCCGCTGCATTTGTTCGTATTTCTTGAAAATCAAGCTGCTTATTCAATGATTTGATTTTTATTGAAAAATTGCAAAATAAAAGGAAGGATTAAGTCTTGCAACAATTTTGATAAATTTTATGGTTCATTGACAATTTTTGCTACGAATACACGAATACACGAATAAATAGTATCAATCATTTTTTTTGTTAAAAATCCGTGTATTCGTGGCTAAAAATAATTTAATAAACGATGTTTTAGCAATTTTTTAGAGAATCGCTTTATTTTTAATCCAAGACAATAGGTTGTACAGAACCTGTTCTATCCATTTCAGTTGTGTCTAATGTGAAGGTTTTTTCTGTATTGACATATTCGCAATCACATTCTTGATATTCTCCTTTGACTTCAATATTTGATAATCTATATCCTGAATGTGCATTATTTGGGCGGATAATGTAATTAAAATCTTCGTAAGCATTGATATTAACTGTTCCGCCTGATGAAAAAGGTTCAGGATCTGATAATACCATTACAAAATCATTTTGTGCGAATTGTTCTGTAAAATAAAAGGTATCTAAGGCTTGTATAAAACCACTATTTTTTACATATTGAATAATATGAGCAGTCGAAATTTCATCATCAGAATACGTATTTTCTTTATCAAAAATAAAGGATAAAGCATTGATTTTATCAAAATCTGGTGCTGGACAATTTTTGAAAGTACATTCATCTTCTACGCATGAAGAAAGAAAAATTACTACTGTAAATAATAAATAAAGAATTTTTTTCATGATTATGGTGTTTGAATTAATGTATATTTGTAAAAACAAATAATTGGTTGATTTTAATATTTGACTATTGAACTACTTAAGTCCATTCCACATATTACCCAAAGGCTTTGAAAACAAAGCAGTTTTGGATAAAAAAACCTTGAAACAAGCTCGAAAAATATTATTAGCAGAGTTTGAGTTACAAGGACAAACTACTATTTTTATTAATGAGCAGGAATATGATAAAGATGCTATCTTAAAGTTTTTTGATGAACTTGAGAAAGATGCAAATCTTGAATTTCATGTTATTATATTTCAAAATAAATCGTTGTTACGATTCTTAGAAAAAGGGCAAATTGAAGATTATGAAAGTGCTGCAAAATACGTAAGTTCAAAAAACTATCCAAGCGTAGAAAAATTTCAACAATTCGTTGCGCCTTATTTTGTTACAAATTACAATAATTTATTATATAATTCTTTACGAGCAAATAATAAGAATGATTTATTTGTATTAATTGATACATCGTTTCCGTTTTCGACTGAACATGAATCTACGGCTTATCAAGCAAGTTATCGTTGGTGTCATCAACAATTGCGTCAAGCAGAAAAAATAGAAAAGGATTTGGAAGATGGACAGTTTGTATCAAGCAAACAAGTCTATGAACTCATTGATCCTTCGTTTATTTATAACTTCAATTTGCTACCGAATTATTTCTATGATATTCGAGATAAATATGCTTTCAAACTCTATGAGTTGATTGTATTATTGAACAATAAATATAAACGTGTTGAATTAGCACGAGCATTATTAGATGCTGGAATACTGTTGAAAGCAGATGAATTTACGCACAAATATTATATTAATGCGGATAAAATTATTGATAAAAAAGTCAAGAAAAAACGAAGTCGAAACTGGCTTTGGATTTATCTTGTCGCTCAATTTATTTTTATTGTATTCAAAATATCGACTTGTAATAGATCTTCTACGCCTTCATATGATTATAAGTTTAATAATATTTCTCCAGAGTTATATATTCCAAATATAATAGATTCTTCATTGAATAATATTGGTTATAATTCATTTTATGATACAGCAGAATTAGATTCTTTAATCAAAGAAATAGAGAAAACGTTACCAACGATTGATACAATCGAATATAAACCGTTGATAAATGATGATTTATTGGATAGCATAAAATTTGAAAGTCAAAATTTAGATAGTGTTTTGAATGATTTGAGAGAGCGAGTTTTGCAGAATGCTATGAGTAAAGATTCATTAAATTTACTGGAAGAAAATTAAAACAAGAACGAATTTTGAAAAAAACACCTACTTATCCAACTTATGAAATTGTTGCAGTAATTGGTGCAGGAATGTTCGGAATGACAATAGCAAAACTTTTGGCAATCAATGTCAAGACAGTTTTATTGTATAGTCGAAGCCAACAAACTGTCGAACAAATCAATACAACACATCATTTGAAAGGTGTTGATTTAAATGAAAATATTGTAGGAACAACTGATTTAGAAGATATTGCCAAACGTTGCACATTGATTTTTCCAATTGTTCCATCAAAGGGTTTTAGGAATATTATGCGTCAAATGTCGCCATATTTGAAACCATATCATTTGTTGATTCATGGTACAAAAGGTTTGGATAGCAGTTATTTTACGGCAGAAAAAGTATTTTCTGGTCGCTTGAATGTACATACAATAAGTGAAGTTATTCAACAAGAAACTTCAGTTGTTCGCATCGGTTGTTTATCTGGCCCAAATCTTTCATCTGAAATTCTGAAAGGTCAACCTGCTGCAACGGTTATTGCAAGTCCGTTTAAGGAAGTTTTATTGGCAGGAAAAAATGTATTAAAAGGCAAACGGTTTCAGGTTTTTAGTACGAATGATATTATCGGTGCCGAACTTGCTGGTGCATTAAAAAATACGATTGCTATCGGTGCTGGAATGTTAGGTGGCTTAAATATGGGTTACAATATTTGGGCGTTATTGATTACGAAAGGACTTTCTGAAATGATTCATATCGGTAAAGCAATGGGCGCAAATTTAGAGCCTTTTCTTGGTATTGCAGGAATCGGTGATTTGGTCGCAACGGCTTCAAGTAGGAAAAGTCGAAATTATTCTGTTGGGTTTAGACTGGCAAAAGGTGAAACGCTATCTGATATTGAAAGTGAACTGGGAAGCGAACTGGCAGAAGGTGTGACAACTGTAAAAGTTGTTAATGAACTATGTGATTTTTATAAAGTGAATGCTCCAATTACAAAAATGATTTATAAGGTTTTACATGAAGATTTTGATTTGGAACGTGCAATTGAATTTTTGATGACGTATCGTTATGTGAAAGATGTGGATTATTTATAGAATGATTTGAAATTTTGTAAAATTTATTTGCTTCTTTTTTGTAAAAACGTTCAAAATGCAAAATAATAAAAACTTTTCGATAATGGTATTTGGTAGCAGTTATTTGATTGAAAATCAATGGAGTACCGAATACCAAATATCATCATAACAGGTTTTTTTGTTTATAATTTTCATAGAAAACCACAATTTTTTAGAAAATCATTTGTTTTCAGCCAATAAAAATTTAGGCATGCTCAAAATTTAGAACACACTTTTGTTATCATTTCGAATCATCTTTTGGAAAATCTTCCACTTCATTTTGATAAAATTCGATGGCTTCTAATGACATTCTTAACAAGCCAATTACACCAATTCCTAAGACAAATAAACCAACGCCAAACTCTTGAAAACGCTCATCTTTTGTGATAAACATGGTTTTTGTTGCTAAAGCAAAAATTGTTATCGTTAATGTTATCATATATATCAACCACCATTTTGCACGTTTTGGATGTCCATAGATTTTATCACCTATTTTCGTTCGCTTTTTTATATTGGCTAAGGACGAAAAACTCATTGCAATTCCGAAAAAGAAAAGACTTAAATTGTAATCATGAAACATATTTTCCATTCCCATAATAATGGGCTTATAAGAATAAAATAAACCTAATGCTAAAAATGGATATTGTAAATAACTGAGATAATGAAAGTATTTTATAAAATTTTTCATTAGATTATAATTTAAAATATTCATTTAAAAATCGTGCAACACCATGTTCTTTGTTCGTTAATGTTACGGCATTAGCAATTGCTTTGAGTTCTGGTCGAGCATTTCCCATTGCAACACAAAAACCCACGGCTTCAAACAATGGAACATCATTGTAATTATCACCAAAACCAAAAGTATCCTCTTTGGCAATATTTGAATAAACCTGATTTAAAACAATATTTACACCTTTGCCCTTTGAAGTTTCATGACTTGCGACTTCGATGTAAGTATCTTTTGCTCGATACAAATCAACTTGTGGAAATTCTTTTTCTAAATAACTATAAATCTCATCAATTTCTACTTTTTTGCCCATAATCATAATTTTATGAGCGTTCACTTTTTGGTTTTTAAAGAAATTCGGGGAAACAACAGTTGCTTTTGCCCTTGTATTATTTTCTTCTCGTTGTGTCCAATAATCATTTTTTGTAGTGTACCAATTATCATATTCATACACTGAAAAATTTACAGAAAACTGTTCTAAATATTCATTTATCAATCGAACCGTTGTTGTAGAAATCAGAATATCCAGCAAAATATTTTTAGTGTTTAAATAATCTGACAAACCGTTTTTCAATACCAAACCACCATTATAACAAACTAAAGGCATGGTTTCATTCTGTAAAGCAGTTTGAAAGTACGTCATTGCTTTTGGCATTCGAGAAGAAATCAAAACCAAATCGGCTTGATGTCTTATACTTTGATACGCTTCGTAAGTTTCGGAAGAAATATTTCTATTTTTATCTAATAACGTTCCGTCAATATCGGAGAAGAGTATTTTTTGCATTGGTTGTTATATTTTTGATTGAAAGACAAAAATCGTTTTTATAGTTGAGTTTTCCCTAAATCCTTCCCTAAATCCTTCCCTAAAAAATGCCAGTAAATAATTTTCTCTATTTCGAGATTCGTGCCTTTAATGCTTTGAGATATTGCCTTGTAATCGGTATGATGAAAACCGTTTATGATGAAAATAGTATGAGTTTTTAGTTTAGTAAACAAATAAAAGCTGCGTTTACTCGCCAAATCCGTTTCATCTATTTTCTAATCATCTTGTCAACTTTATTGAGTTGTTTTCAATGATAGATGAAAGGCAAATATTGCCTTTCATCATCAAAAAATTAACTTGATAAACTTTATTTAAAACTTATGGAATACAAATTGAAAATTGTCCATTTCTACCAAGTATATCATCGCCAGTATTAAAATCTGTACCATCGAAAGTAAATGTTCCGACCATTTTTTTATCATCATTCGGATCACATGATTGCAAATTAAATGTTCCGTCTGAAATGATTTGTGAATTATATGTAAATAATACTACATTCTCATTAGAGTTTGAAACATTAGTAAAAGCGACATAATCGCCAGTTTCCATACAACTATCATCCGTTTGGTTAGGATTATTAAATGTAATAATCACCGTATTGCCGTTGTTATCAGAAGCTCTTATATCACAACGACGAGTTTCAATTCCAGTTGACGGATCAGTAGCAAAAATTAAGGTGTTTTGAAATGATGTTGCTGTAAATAATACGCTATCAATTTCTACAGAAAATTGTCCTGTTACATTACAATTAATTGGACTTGGCGTATCATCATTACATGAAACTTGTAGTAAGACAAAAGATAAAACAAAAATTACAGATAATAAAAGGGTAATTTTTTTCATATTGATATTTTTTTGATTAAAAAATTAACAGCTATTCTCGGTTTAAAATAATTCGTAATGTGTTTTGCTGTAATTAGTGATTTTTACGATAATCTGCAATCTAAATTAAGTAAGAATTCGACGGGCAATTTAAAATCGAATGTCGTCAACTTAAGCGATTGAACTTTTCTTCAAGAAAGGTCGGATGTAGTCACCTGATGACTTTAAGTCATCAGGTGACTTGCTAAAAACTTAGTTCTTTTCCTTAAGTTGACGACAGGCGATTTTAAATCGAATGTCGAATTCTTACTTAATTTAGATTGCAGATTATCGTAAAAATCACTAATTACAGCAAAACACATTACGAATTATTTTAAACCGAGAATAGCTGCCATATTACATCTTTTGCAAACAAAATATAGTACAATGATAAAAAGAAAATTCAAGAAAGACTGGAAGAAAATCGTAAATAATTACGTTATTGGACTTTAGACAAATAGATAAATGTAGTAAAAATGGAAGAAAATATAGATAAGATTTTTATGCGTAGAGCTATTCAATTAGCGAAATTAGGTCTTGGAAAAGCTGCACCAAATCCTTGTGTTGGTTCGGTTATCGTTTATGACGGAAAAATAATTGGGGAAGGTTATCACAAGAAAAATGGAACAGCACACGCTGAAGTCAATGCTGTAAATTCTGTCAAGCCCGAAAATCACCATTTGCTTTCAAAATCTACCATTTATGTTACGCTCGAACCCTGTCATCATTACGGAAAAACACCTCCTTGTGTAGATTTGATTTTGAAACATCAATTCCCGAAGGTTGTTATCGGTTGCAAAGATCCTAATCCGAAAGTTGGTGGTCAAAGTATCGAAAAATTGCGGAAGAATGGAGTAGAAGTAGAAGTTGGCGTTTTGGAGAAAGAATGTTGGGAAGTGACAAAACGCTTCATGACTTTTTTTACTAAAAAGCGTCCATTTATTATTTTAAAATATGCTCAAAGTTATGATGGTTTTATTGGGAAAAAAAATAAACAAGTTTGGATAACTGGCAAACAAACCAAAAGATTAGTACATAAATGGCGACATGAAGAAGCCGCAATTTTGGTAGGAACAAATACCGCTTTGATTGATAATCCAACGTTGACGAATCGACTTTGGTTTGGTACACAACCGTTGCGATTAGTGATTGATGCCAAAAATCGTTTGTCAAAAGATTTGAATATTTTTAACAATGACGCAATCACGAAAGTATTAGAAAATGGTGATATTTCTATCATATTGAAAACATTATACGATTTAAAAATTAATTCACTTATCGTTGAAGGTGGACAAACTTTATTGAATAGTTTTATTGAGCAAAACTTATGGGATGAAGCACGAATTTTTACTGGAAATGTACGGATTAATGATGGTGTCAACGCTCCGAATTTTCTGAAAATCTCACCTTTATCAACCAAAAAAGTTGGAGATGATATTCTAAAATATTATAGAAATTCAACAGGTACGACATTTATAAATTCTAATTCAATTTAGTAAAACATCAAGTAAAGTTTATACTCACTTACTTACATTGCTTTTGATTTTTATCCTCAAAAGCTTGACTTTCGTAGAAATCTATTATTGCGATAAGCGAGAGATAAGAATATTATGAAATATAAGCAATCTATTGAAATTCTGAAAAAAAATCTTGATTGTCATAATAAAATTAGGTGTTTCAAAAACTTTCCAGTATTTCATTTTTAATAAAAATTAAATATTTTAGGTTAAAAAAAAAGTTTTTGTCTAAATCGTTGAAAATCAGTGATACGTTTCGATAGTTCAATTCGTAATGCTTGTAAATTTGTGTCAACTATTACCATTTTTTAATGTTGTAAGTTGGTTTTTATGTTTTGCTGAAACGTAAAATTACAATTACAATTATTGAATTTTGGAATACAAAATCAATCTGTACCAATAAAAAGATATAATCATTTACAAAATACGAATAGACACCATGAAAAAAATATTACTATTTGCGTTCTTGTGGCTTAGCGTTACAGTTTCGGCACAAGAAAAGTTTACTATCAGTGGAAAAATCCTTGATGGTGAAACAGGCGAAACGCTTATCGCTGCTACAATTTTCGCACCCAAAACGGGCGATGGAACAGTTACAAATGCTTATGGATTTTACTCACTTACTTTACCTGCAAACGATTCAATTGACGTTCGTTTTAGTTTTGTAGGTTTCAATGATTTTATCAAAAAAGTTTACTTAACGGCTGACCAAACGATTGATATTGAATTATCATCTGGTCAATTGTTAGAGGAAATCGTCGTGTCCGCAGAATCATATAAAGAAGAACTGAACAGCACACAAATGAGTGTGACGAAGTTGGCGATGAAAGATGCGAAATTACTACCAGCATTGTTTGGTGAAGTTGATATTATAAAAACATTACAACTAAAACCTGGTGTTCAATCTGGTGGCGAAGGTCAATCGGGTGTTTTCGTTCGTGGTGGTGGTTCTGACCAAAACCTCTTCCTTCTGGATGAAGCCGTTGTGTACAATCCTTCTCACTTATTTGGTTTCTTTTCGACCTTCAACTCGGATGCTATCAAAGATGTAAACCTTTATAAAGGCGGTTTTCCAGCTCAATATGGCGGACGTTTGTCCTCGGTTTTGGATATTCGTTTGAATGATGGAAATCGGAAAAAGTTCGCTGGTTCAGGTGGAATTGGTCTAATTGCTTCTCGCTTGACGCTCGAAGGGCCGATTGTGAAAGATAAAGGTTCGTTTATGGTTTCAGGTCGTCGGACGTACATTGATCAGATTACAAGTCAAGTTAATAAAGCGAATGCAGATAATCCTGATGCCGTAACAATTCCAGATTATTTCTTTTACGATTTGAATGGAAAAGTGAACTATGATTTGGGTGAAAAAGATAGAATTTATTTTAGTGGTTATTTAGGACGTGATGTATTTAACTTTGGCTCTGAGGATTTTGATATTGATTTTATTTGGGGAAATCGTACAGCAACTGGTCGTTGGAATCACATTTTTAGTCCAAGATTATTTATGAATACAACGGTTACATTCTCTGATTATGAATACGAAATTACAAATAGTTTTGCCAATTTCGAGTTCAAATTGGGTTCTGATATTTCAGATTTAGGTGGAAATATTGATTTTACTTATGCACCGAATAATAAACATGCGATTCGTTTTGGTGTCAATACGATTTATCATCAATTTTCTGTCGGACGTTTACAAGCAGGAAGTGCTGATAGCAGTGTTACATTCAACGCTGGTACAGATTTGGACGGAACGCAGTTTGGTATTTATTTCAATGATGATTGGACAGTAAACGATAAATTGAGTCTGAATGGTGGTTTACGTATTTCAGCTTTCAATAATGACGATAATTTCTTTTATGGAATAGAACCTCGTTTCTCTATGAAATATAGTGCAACCGACAATATTTCCTTGAAAGCAAGTTATGCTCGAATGAAGCAATATTTGCACTTAGTCTCAAACTCTGGAGCATCTTTACCAACCGATATTTGGTATCCTTCGACTGCCAATGTTCTTCCCGAAAGGTCTGACCAAATCGCTGGAGGAGCGACTTTTGTTCTCAATGATGAATGGTTGATTTCTAATGAGGTTTTTTATAAATGGTTAGATAATCAAATTGATTTTCAAGATGGTGCAAACCTTTTTGTAAACGATAATTTAGAAGATGAATTTGTTTATGGAAAAGGTTGGGCTTATGGAAACGAGTTTTATGTAGAACGCAAAAAAGGTAAATTAACAGGTTGGATTGGTTACACCTTAGCTTGGTCATGGAGACAGTTCGACGATATTTTGGATGGACAAAAGTTTCCTTATCGAAGTGATAGAAGACATGATATTTCTGTTGTTGGTATTTACAATTTTAATGATAAATGGACAGCTTCCGCAGCATTCGTTTATAGTACCGGAAACGCTGTTTCGGTAGCCGAAGGTTTCTTTATTTCGCAAGATGTGAGCAATGCAGGATTCAATATTGTACCGACGTTTACGGACAGAAATAGTTATAGAATCCCAGCGTATCATCGTGCAGATTTGAGTGTCGTCCGCAACTTTACGCACAAATGGGGGAAATCTGATTTGACATTAAGTATTTATAATATTTATGATCGTAGAAATGTTTTCTTCCTTTACAATGCTAATAATGCAGATGAAATAACATTATTAGATGATGGTACAAATCGTCCGTTAGAACCTGGAGATTTAGGAAACTTAGTCAATACAGCGAAGCAAGTTTCACTTTTCCCTGTTTTACCATCAATCACTTGGAATTTTAAATTTTAAACTTAGACGTTAGATATTAGATATTAGATTTTAGACTTCCATGTCTAAAATCTAACGTCTAAAACCTAACATCTTTTTTCTATAAAAAATGAACAAAATATTAATATTTATCCTTGCAATTGGCATTTTTGCATCTTGCAATTTAGAAAAAGAAATTGATTTGAATTTGCCAGAATTTGAACCAGAATTAGTAGTCGAATGCTATTTAGAACCTGGCAAACCTTATCGAGCAAATCTCTTTCAAACGACCAGTTATTATGGTCCAACACAGGATTTATTCAATTCAATAGTTACTAACGCAACCGTTATTATTACCTATCAAGGTATTGCAGATACATTAGTCCCAGGTATATATGTAGATTTGGATAACATATATATTTATGGTTCGCCAACGATTGTTCCTGCTGATTATACCAGCGATTTTTCATTAGAAGTCATTGATAGTGCAGGAAATGTGATTACGGCAACCACTAAAATTGCTCCACCAGTTCAGATAGATTCGATTCAAGTAGAACCTTTAGTAGCGGATTCGAGTGTGATTGTATTGACTTTTTCACAAGATGATCCGACTGAAGCTAATTTTTATCGTAGAATGCAATATAGAACTGATCCAACTCGTACCGATAGTTTAAAATTGGATTTTGTTGTCAATGATGAAGTCACCAGTAATGGAGAATTAGTGCTTGGTGGACCTCCGTTCTTTTTTCAAGGCGATACGATGGTTATTCAATTTATGGAAATCACAGAAGCATTTTATGATTATGTAGATAGTCGAGAACGACTCGAAGCTGCAAACGGAAATCCTTTCGGACAACCTGGAAAAATTAAAACGAATATAAATGGTGGAATCGGTATTTTTACAGGATTCACACCGACTTTGCAGACTTTTATTTTGGATTAAAAAAAACACCTTTCTCCCAAACATTGGGAGAAAGGTGAAAACTCAAACACCATGAAATTCGGAAAACTAAAAGACATAACCAATGTTGATTTCAAACTACCAAACGACCATCACAAAACGACTGATTTACTAAATCGGCTTTCGTTTACCCCGAAATCTCGGTGGCCAAATGACGAAGTGCCACAAGTCTACGTTGGTTGTACAGGTTGGAGTATGAAAGAATGGATTGGTCGAGTGTATCCGAATGGAACGAAGGCAAATAAAATGCTTTTTCATTATGCAAAACAATTCAACACAATAGAACTCAACACAACACATTATCGAATTCCGACTTTAAAAACCATCGAAACTTGGCGACAAACTGTACCAAAGGATTTTAAATTCTGTCCAAAAATCCCGCAGTCGATAAGTCATCGAAGCGACTTAGGTATGAATGGTGAAGCAATTAATCAGTTTTGTACTTCTGTTTATGAATTAGGTGGAAATTTGGGTTGTTGTTTTATGCAAATGCCACCGTATTTTGATATTAGTCGTTTACCAATGTTAGAACGATTTTTAGAAAAATGGTCAACCGAAATTCCATTAGCCATTGAAGTCCGACACGAATCTTGGTTTAATAATACAGACAATTTCAATCAATTATTTGACCTTTTAGAACGCAAAAATATTTCTACCGTAATTACAGACGTTGCAGGACGTAGAGACGTTTTACACAAACGTCTAACAACCAATACTGCAATGATTCGATTCGTTGGAAATGGTTTACACAAAACCGATTACGAACGCATTGACGAATGGATTAAACAATTAAAATATTGGTTTGAAAATGGTCTGAAAACAGTTTATTTCTTTCCGCACGAACCAGATAATTTATTAGCACCAGAAATGTCAGAATATCTTGTCAACCGTTTAAACGAAAGTTTTAAATCAACTGTTCGTGGCCCAAAATTGATAAATAATCAAATTGGTAAACAAATCTCATTGTTTTAAGTATGATGAACTTGCTAATCAAGTAATATCAACGATTTTTGAAATTTTATTTATGTTTCGCTGATATTAAATTTAAAAAATGAAAATATTAATCATCTCACGCAGATTTCGCAGATTCACGCAGATTTTTTATTAACAAAATCATTTTTTTGATAAAAATAATGATAAAATCATGCTTTCTAATTAAATTAGAAATTCAATCTAAAATCTAAAATCTAAAATCTAAAATCTAAAATCTAAAATCTAAAATCTAAAATCTAAAATCTAAAATCTAAAATCTAAAATCTAAAATCTAAAATCTAAAATCTAAAATCTAAAATCTAAAATCTAAAAT
>JBGCFH010000204.1:0-11912 GCA_045106825.1 Saprospiraceae bacterium
ACCCCCTGCGTGACAGGCAGGTATTCTAACCAACTGAACTACCGGACCATTTATTTTTATTTTGTAGTAATCTTTATTACTTCTGAAAACTGCGATGCAAAGGTATAATAATTTTGGCTTTTTGCAAATATAAATTCAAAATTTTCAAAAAAAGTTTCAAAAAATCGGTTGATGTGTTGAATAGTAGTATTTTTGCAACCGCTTTTGAATAGAAAAGTGATATTATGTGCATATTTTCTATGAGAGTATATAAAATACTAACCAAATTTAATGTAACACCTTATTAAATAGTGAATAAACTATTGATTATTGGGAAAAGTTCATTTAAAAAAAATATTTCCAACAATCAATATTTAAAACAAATATATTATGGTTTTCTTAGATTTTGAAAAGCCGATTGAAAATTTATACCAACAGTTAGATAAGTTAAAACAAGTTGGGGAAGAGGGCAAAGTGGATGTTTCGGATTCAATTACAAAATTGGAAAAGAAAATTAAAGATACAAAGAAAGATATATACGGCAACTTGTCAGGTTGGCAAAAAGTACAGTTATCACGTCATCCTGAAAGACCATACTCATTATATTATATCAATCAAATAGCCAAAAAATTCGTTGAATTGCATGGTGATCGATATTATAAAGATGATAAAGCTATTGTAGGTGGAATCGGTAGTTTGGATGGGCAATCAGTAATGTTTATTGGACATCAAAAAGGAGAAAATACTAAAATGCGTCAATATCGTAATTTTGGTATGGCAAACCCCGAAGGTTATCGCAAGGCTCTTCGATTGATGAAGTTGGCAGAACGATTCAAAATGCCTGTGGTTTGTTTAATTGATACACCAGGTGCTTATCCAGGATTAGAGGCGGAAGAACGTGGTCAAGCGGAAGCGATTGCAAAAAACTTGTACGAAATGGCACAATTAGAAACTCCGATTGTTTGTGTGGTAATTGGTGAAGGTGCTTCTGGTGGTGCATTAGGTATTGGTTTAGGTGATCGAATCTTTATGATGGAAAATACTTGGTATTCTGTGATTTCACCTGAATCTTGTTCTTCGATTTTGTGGCGTAGTTGGGATTTTAAGGAACAAGCTGCCGAGGCTTTGAAACTAACACCTGAGCATATGTCTGAGTTTGGATTAGTTGATGGTATAATAAAAGAACCTGTCGGAGGTGCTCATAATGATCATGAAATGGCGGCTAAACGTTTGAAAAAACAAATAAAAGCTACTATCAAAGAACTTTCAGAACTGGATACAGAGACTTTAATCGCTCAGCGTATTGACAAATATGCTAATATGGGTTTTTATAAGTAAGTTGATAAGGGTCGAAAGCTTTGAAGGTTTTCGACCCTTTTACTTTTTTTAACATTTTTTTTGTTTAATATTTAACAATTTGTCATAAATTTGCACAACTTGTCAAAATAATTACTTTTGAAATACTGACTAATGAAATTATTTAGAAATTTGCGATTACGTTGGAATGCTTATATGTTGAAGCAGCGATTGAAGCAATTAAAAGTGGAACGCTCGTCTATTCGATATGAGAAGGCTAAACGTATCGGAATTTTATTTGATGCTACGAATTTGGACAATCAGGTTTTTGTACAAAACTATGTTCAAATGATGCGAAAATCGGGAAAGCAAGTAACTATTTTGGCTTATGTTGATGATGCACAAGAACACAATAATCTTCCATTCAAATATTATAATCAAAAAGATTTGAACTGGTACGAACATCCAAGTTCTGATGATGTCAATCAATTCATGGAAACTCCTTTTGATATTTTAATTAGCCTTCACATTCATCATGTTTTGTCATTAGAGCATATTTCTGCATTGTCACACGCCAAAATGCGTGTTGGGAAATATGATGATACAAAAATTCATTGTTATGATTTAATGATTGATAATGCTAATAATGATAACCTTCAACATTTCATTCAACAGGTAGATAAACATTTGAAAATAATGAAATAAATAAGTAATAAGTAGAAGATAATAAGTAATAAGTGTTTTACTTACTGCCTCTTACTTATTACCTATTACTTACAAAAAAGCTATGTTGTTAAGAGGAACTGGTGTCGCATTAATCACACCTTTCAGAAATAGTCAAGTTGATTTTGATGGATTGACAAATGTCATTGAACATGTTATCAATGGCGGCGTTGAGTACGTTGTTTCTTTAGGAACTACTGGAGAAACACCGACTTTAAGTGTTGAGGAACAAATAAAAGTGTTGGACTTTACTGTAAAAGTAGTTGCAGAGCGAGTTCCAGTTGTTGCAGGATTTGGAGGCAATAACACACAAGCAATCGTAGAGGCAATCAAAGATTATCACTTTAAAGGCGTTGATGCAATATTATCGTCAAGTCCGAATTATAATAAACCAACACAAGAAGGAATTTTCCAACATTTCATGGCAATTGCTGCGGTTGCACCTCGACCAGTTATTATTTATAATGTGCCTGGTCGTACCTCTTCGAATATCGAAGCCGCAACAACGATTCGTTTAGCCAAAAGCAGTCATAAATTTATAGCGATAAAAGAAGCATCAGGTAACTTGATGCAGTGTATGGACATCGCAAGACACAAACCTGCACATTTTCAATTATTGTCTGGCGATGATGCATTGACATTGCCGATGATTTCGTTTGGTGCAACTGGTGTAATTTCTGTTATTTCGAATGCTTTTCCCAATGAGTTTTCTACTATGATTCGTCATGCATTAAGTGGCGATTTTCAGACCGCAACACGAGAGCATTTTGCATTATTAGATATTAATAACTTATTGTATGTAGAAGGAAATCCAACGGGAATTAAGGCTGCTTGTGAGATTGAAAGTCTTTGTAGTAAAGAAGTCCGTCTGCCATTAGTACCATTTTCAGCAGAAAATTATGAGAGACTAAACGCAGCGATTAAAACGCTAAAAAATCAAATGGTTGTCGCATTGTAAATATGAAATATTTACAACATATACCTTTCTATAATTAATCTTTTTAACGAAAAGAGGCTGTCTTTTTAAGACAGCTTCTTTTTTGTCGATTTTTATAATCGAATTTTTTTATAATAAACCTATAATTTACTACCAAACATTCTTAATTTTACTTATCTATCAAAGTCTTTTTTAATTTTATAAGTCTGATATTATCAAGAATTTAGAGTTCTTTGATTTTTTTGTGGAAACGCTCAAAATTCAAAATAATAAGCACTTTTCGACGATGATATTTGGTTGAAAACTCAATGGCGTACCAAATACCGTCGTAACAAATTTCATCGAAAACTACCATTTTTTTCAGAAAACCGAATTTAAATCTACAAAAACCTCAATCTCAAATCCTTGGTATGGCAATCGCAAGAAAAGTCATCAGGTGAGTTTTTGTAAGAAAATCGACTATAAAATGACTTTTCGTAAGGTTTAAGATACTCATCTGATGACTGAGTATTTTAATCAATATTTGTTTCTTGCGATTGCTATAGAATAGTTGAAACGCAAGTCAAATAATTACGTTTTTTAGAATAACTTCGTACGCTATATTCGAAATAGACAAATCAAAAAAATTCCATGAAAAGTCCGTAACTTCGCAGTATTCATTAACAAAAATATTATACTATGTCAAAACGTGCGATTCCTTTAGTGGATTTATCATTATACTTAAATGGTGATGAAACACAACAGGCTAAGTTTGTAAAACAATTAGGAGATGCCTTTCATAATGTTGGGTTTGTTGGTGTTGTAAATCATGGTATTCCTCAACAACTCATCAACGATTTTTATAAATATGCGTATGAGTTTTTTAGACTTCCGACTGATGTAAAGCAAAAATATGAAATCAAAGGCTTGGCTGGTCAGAGAGGTTACACGTCATTTGGTAAAGAACACGCAAAACAATCTGATGTTGGCGATTTAAAAGAATTTTTCCAAATTGGACAAACGGTTGATGCAAATCACGAATTTAAGGCAATGTATCCTGATAACGTTACCGTAGACGAAATAGCAATTTTTGCAGAAACTGGAGACAAACTATATCGAGCATTTGAAAAATCTGGTAGTGCTTTATTAGAAGCTATCGGTATTCATTTGGATTTAGGAAGTGATTATTTCACACATAAAATTCATGAAGGTAATAGTATCTTGAGAGCAATTCATTATCCGCCGATTACGAAAGAACCCGAATCTGCTATTCGTGCAGAACAACATGAAGATATTAACTTAATTACTTTATTAGTTGGTGCTTCAGCAGGTGGTTTACAGGTATTAAATATGGATAATGAATGGTTAGACGCTTTGCCAGGAGAGGATGAAATTGTGGTAAATGTCGGTGATATGTTACAACGATTGACTAATGATTATTTAAAATCTACGACACATAGAGTAGTCAATCCGCCTCGTGAGTTATGGCATACACCTCGATTATCGATTCCTTTCTTTTTACATCCAAAACACGATATGGATTTGACTTGTTTAGAAGATTGTGTGACGGAAGATAATCCATTGCATTATGAACCGATTACTGCCGGCGAATATTTAGATGAGCGATTAAGAGAAATTGGACTAAAAAAATAATTTTCTTTAAGTATAATATTTAAAGTGTGAGGTGTGAACTGTAATTTACACTTCACACCTTACATTTTAATATTTATAAAAACTAATCATTATCCATAGGATCACTTTGAATCATTTTTTCTTTCTCAATGACAACTTCAATATCTTTTTCGACTTTGCAATTAACATAATTAGTCATAATCACTTTATAAGTATTGCTATTACTCACCGTAACTTCTTTGTCATGACTTATAATTTTATCATTTAAATACCATTCATAACTACAAGACCTACAGTTACTTATTGCGGTAAGTACGCCTTTGTCATAGTAAGATACGATTTTTCCTTCTTTGATTTCTAATTCACAAGATTCTTCTTTTGCACTAAATACAAACTGTCCACCTTCATGATTGATATTTTTTAGATGACCAATTTCAGGTTTACTTGGAATATTTTCTGTATTTATAGTCAAATATTCATATAATGAAAAAGCGTCAAAAGTCATCTGATTTGGGTTTTCTAAAAAAGTAAGTAACTGAAGTCCAAACTCAGAATGAATTCCATCTTCATCCAAAATAGGTTGGATTCCACCTGAAGTAATTATTTGTCGTCCTTTAAATTGATTAATATCGGCAATCGCTTCAAGGCTATTTGTACTATTTGCATCAAGTTTGTGAAAAAAATCAGACGGTTCAAAGTTATTATAACCAAAATAAGCATTTGTAATTACTAAAGTTTGTTGACATTTCATCTTGTCAAGCTCCTCCGAAATTGTGTTAGTAGATATTAATGAAGCATAATCTTCTTTAACTTTAATATTTGCAGGCAGCCAGTAGCCCTGATTTTCGTTTTCAATAGCAAGACCAGAGTAAAAAATTAACAATTGATCATTCTCTGTTAATTCATTCTGAAAATTTTCAATACATTTGAAAATGTTTTCTTTGGTAGCAAAACCATCTTTTAGTAATCTGATATTACTGAAGTCATACTTGTTTTTCAGTAATTCTTTCAACTCTTCAGCATCATTAATAGGTGACTTCAAGTTTTCACCAATTTGTTCGTAGTCATTAATTCCAATAATTAATGCATTACTTGTTTGAGCGATTGATGTTGTTGATAATAAAGCGATAAATAATAAGGTAGTTGTGAAAGACTGTTTAAGTAGATAATTCATATAAAAATATAGGTGATGTTTAATAGTTAATTGATAACTTATTTAGAAAATTCTAACATTAATTTTAGTATTATATCTATCTCTAAAAAAATGTATAAATTAATGTGACACAATTTTTTGTAAGTAATCCCTTAACTAAATTTAGGTGAACTATAAGATTAGTATATTTGTATTTTTAATACTAATTTTAAAAAAAGTATATATAATTTTTGTATTAAAAAACTATTAAAATAAAGTGTTTTAATAAAGTACATATAAGTATAAACTATTAAATATCAATGAATTACTAATTAATACTAAATACAATACAAAACACTATTTGTGACAATCAATCTTTATACCAAAGTATTAAATCTATCATCAATTTAAGATTATAAATATGTATCGAACAAAGTTCAACATCACATTAATTTTCATTATTATTATTACAGCTTTCGCAATGATAAATTGTGAAAATAATTCAGAAGAAGGCGTACAAGAAGAGGTTTCAGAATTTAGTCCATACATTGATAGCTTGACACAAGCCATCAATAAAACACCTGAAAAAGCGATTTTGCATGCACAACGAGGTGAAGCATTTTATGAAGCAGAAAACTTTGATGCAGCGATTGTAGATTTAAATAAAGCGATTGAATTAGATGGTAATCAACCTGATTTTTATCGTATTCTGTCCAATACTTATTTAGATTATTATAAATCAAAAGAAGCTATTGACATTCTGAAAACAGCTGTCGAACGCTTTCCAACAGATGTTTCCTTAATTTTGAAATTAGCTGAGTTTCAAATGATTACAAAGCAACATGGTGCGTCGATTCAGAGTGCAAGTTCTGTTTTTGAATTTGATCCTTTAAATTCAGAAGCATTTTTTATGATGGGTCTAAACTATAAACTCATCGGTGATACCACAAAAGCAATCAATAGTTTTCAAACTGCCGTAGAACAAGATCCAGATTTATTAGATGGTTTTTATGAATTAGGATTACTTTTTGACCGACAAGAAAAAGACAAATTAGCGTTACAATATTTTAATAATGCTTTAGAGGTTGATCCTTTTCATGTTCCGTCATTGTATGCGAAAGGAATGTATTATACTGATAATAAAATGGATAATGAAGCAATTGAAAGCTTCAAAAAAATTCATACAATTGATAGAGAATACGCTGATCCTTATGTCAATATTGGCTTGATTTACTTAGAATATGATTCACTAAAACAAGCTTATAATAATTTTAATATTGCAGCAGAAGTAGAACCGACTTTGACAAAAGCATTCTATTATCGTGCCTTAACGGCTGAAAAGTTAGGAAATACTAATGCCGCAATTGAAGATTATAAAAATGCCCGAAACTTAGATCAAGACAATATTTATTTAGCAAGAATTGAAAAAAAGTTAGTCGAATTGCAAAATAAATAACGACAGACGTTTTTAAACAACAACGAAATATCAAACAAAAAATGGATAAAAAACAACAATTTAATCAGACGATAAATGAAGGTTATAACTTCAAAGGTGATACGATAACTCTGGGAGGTGCAATGTTAGATGGTGAATGTCAGACGAATACTTTGGTCAAAATTCCATTAAAAACATTAAATCGTCACGGATTAATCGCTGGTGCAACTGGTTCTGGAAAAACGAAAACACTACAAATTTTAGCAGAGCAATTATCTGCCGTAAGTGTACCCGTTTTGATGATGGATATCAAAGGTGATTTGAGTGGAATCGCTGCAGCAAGTAGCGGACATCCGAAGATTGATGAACGACATGAGAAAATTGGATTTCCTTTTACAGCAGGAACTTCTCCCGTAGAATTTTTGACCTTATCGAACGATAAAGGTGCAAAACTTCGTGCAACGATAACGGAGTTTGGTCCGGTGTTGTTTTCTAAGATTTTAGGCTTAAATGATACACAATCAGGAATCGCTGCAGTTATCTTCAAATATTGTGATGACAATGGTTTACCATTAGTTGACTTGAAAGATTTTAAGAAAACGTTACAATATTTGACAGGTGAGGGAAAGAAAGAAATTGAAGCAGAATATGGTCGAATTTCTTCTTCTTCTGTCGGTGCAATTATGCGTCGAATTGTAGAAATCGAGCAGCAAGGTGCTGATACTTTCTTTGGTGAGCCTTCTTTTGATGTTGATGATTTGTGTCGTTTAGATGAAAATGGAAAAGGTATCGTTTCTGTGATTCGCTTGACGGATATTCAGGATAAACCAAAGCTGTTTTCGACCTTTATGCTAAGTCTTTTAGCAGAAATTTATTCTACTTTTCCAGAACAAGGTGATGCAGATGCTCCGAAATTAGTGATTTTCATTGATGAAGCTCACTTAGTTTTTGAAGAAGCGTCTGACGCATTACTTGATCAAATAGAAGCAATTGTAAAATTGATTCGCTCAAAAGGTGTTGGAATCTATTTTGTTACTCAAAATCCTTCGGATATTCCAGATGATGTTTTGGGACAATTAGGCTTGAAAATTCAACACGCTTTACGAGCTTTTACCGCAAAAGATAGAAAAGCGATTAAACAAGCAGCTGAAAATTATCCGTTGACAGATTATTATGAAACAGCTGATTTGTTGACACAATTAGGAATTGGTGAAGCTTTAATTACTGTTTTGAATGAGAAAGGGATTCCAACACCTTTGGTACATACCTTACTTCGAGCACCACAATCTCGAATGGACGTTTTGACAGATGATGAAATCAATGCTATCTTAAAAAAATCATTTTTAGTCAAAAAATATAATCAAGATATTGATAGAGAAAGTGCTTACGAAATGCTCACTAAAAAAATGGAAACGGCTCAACAAGCTGTTGAACAAGAAAAACTAAAAGCACAACAAGAAAAAGCAACTAAAACAACTTCAAGAGGTAGTAAACGAGAAAAATCTACAATTGAAAAAATAATGAGTAATACAACAACTCGACAAATCGGACGAACAATTGCAAGAGAATTGACACGAGGTTTGTTAGGTGTTTTGGGAATAAAAAAACGTTGATGAATTTTTAGATGTTAGATTTTAGATTTTTAGATTTTTAGATTTGTGTGTATTATACTTTACCGTTTTGATTTTCTTAAAGGTATCTCCTAAACAATTAGAGATAATGTTTTAAAAATATTTTTCACTCTAACATCTAATATTTAAAATCTAAAATCTAAACAAAAAAAATCATCAAAATTGAACTATAAATTAAAAAATAGTTTACCTTTGTTGTGCGAATCGAAACAATTAAAATAAATACTAACATAGTATTTATACTATTGTTAGTATTGCGTTTCTTTTAGTTTATCGAAGCTTTGCTTTTCATTGGAAGGTGACCAATTACCAAACTGACTTTACTTTCTTCCATATTTCAAACTGTCATACAGTATTTGGTCACTCCATTTTTTAATACCAATCTTTCAACCCAAAAACTTGAAGAAAATCTACTAAAAAGTAGGAATTTCATTCAAAGCCATCGCTACATTTTCAATCGCTACACTCTTTTCGAAAGTCGACACCAAACGTTGTAACTTCTCATCTAACTCCATAATTTTTTTATCCACAGCCGCGCCATTATCCTTTGCCAAAGGTTTACTATCAATCAATACTTTTTTGATACTTCTATGAAAATTACGATAACTTGAAATATATTCGTTATTCAACGCTTCCAACTCTTGCTTAATAAATTGAGCTTGATTAATCGCATAAAACGGATAAGTCAAACGCTCGTCTGCCAATGCTGCTGTATAATTCATTGTTCCTGTTTCTCCATATTCACTAAAAATACGGTCAATATTTCGCTCTAAATCCAACGGTGTATAATACGTTGCCACAATCTGATTCAAATCCAAACCAGTAAAATCGCCTTCTGGATGAACGGCACGAACACGCTCCAAAGCATAGTTATTCATCACTGTTCGCAACGCTTCGAGTCGCATTTCCAAGTTTCCTAAGTTAGAAGTCAAGTTTCCTTCTGCTCTCGCCAAACCATTGTAATGATTAATAAATTTTTCCATTTCCTTTTTGAAAACTTTATAATCATCAACCGTTACATCATCTTCTTTTACGACAACATTCGTCACCAAACCCAAAACACCTTCAATCGCACTCAATCCAGGAACGGTACTCGTAAACGCAGATACAAACGGATCTTCAATCACATTTTTTGCAATATCCAAGAACTTTTTCGCATTCTTTCCATTGAATCTTTTGTTGCCTTTAATAATCTCTTTTTCTAACAATTCCGTGATTTCGTCACTTAAAGAGAAACCTAATTCCGTATTATTCGGATTGTTCAACGAACTAATATCCGTCATATAATCCGTTTGGGCGAAAGCCTGATCAATCGCATTAAAACTATTAATGGAATATCCAACAAAAGTAGCTGTATTCACAATTTTCGATTTTTGAGCCTCTAACCGAGTCTTTTTCGTAAACACATCATTTTGCGTCAAGCGATTTACTCGCTCCAAATTTGTATTTAGATTGTTATTAAGGTTTTTTACTTTTCCATCCAATTCAGTGATTTTTCCTAATTGTTGTCCAACCGTTGAAACCGAAGCGTTTAACTTTTCCAACTGTTCCGTCATCGTTTGGTTATTCTCATACAATTGAATATATGATTTGTACAATTCTGCCAATGTATCCGATTGTGCGAAACTATTTCCAACAAAAAATATCAACAAACTAAGTGTCAATAAACCATTTTTAGTATTCATAATTAGTTTTGTTTTTAAGTAATTTTAAGTAATAAGTATTTTAATAAAAATTCGTGTTAATCCGTCAAATCTGTTTAATCTGTTTAATCCGTCTTTCCATCCACAAACCAAAATTCTTCACAAATTTATCTAATTCTTTTTTATTCAAAATAGGATTCAAATACCAATGCAAAGTTTGTCGCATTTCAGCTTCTTTAGTCGGATAAAATTTTGAAAAGTCACGATAACAGATATACAAATCAGGCGAAAACCGCCCAACTTTATCAATCACCAGTTCAAATCCAGTACGAACGATTAACTTCATCATTTCCGAACATTGATTAAGCGTAAAACTTTGAGGATTTATTTTCAAAAAAGCATCAATATCTTCCTTCAACCAACGATAATTCAAACACATTTCCCGATTCGCTTTATACTCTTTCAACTCCGAAAATATATTTTCACCATCAACCAAAAGCGACTGCGTTTTCATAATCATCGCCAAACGACTATTTTTAAAATCACGATTATAAGTCGCCAACATCATTTCCAAATCACCAGCAAAAGGAAATTTTTCATGAAGTTCTTTCTCAATAAACGATTGAAAATCAGCTTTTTGCCATCGAATCGTCTTTTCCGAAAAACTCGACTTCACCAATGCAAAACTGTCCAAATCAGAAACGCCATCAACCGCTTGTCCCGAAATCTCGGTGACCAAACCTCTCGCAACCGAACCACGAATATAAATCGAATGAACGTGTTTTCCCAGTTCTTTTTTATAGGCTTTCGCCAAATAATAGGCTACATCTCGCCAATGTTTGTCGAGTTTATTGATAGATAAATCATTAACGATAAAGCCATTTTCGTCTTGTGTCAAGTAAGTGCCAATTGGTTGAATTTCTATCATATCCTTAAATCTAATTTCAAATCACAATTTAAATCGTGGCTTGAAAGTTTAAACCATTTCCTACTTTAGTCGTTTATTCTCAATAATAACAGACTAAAAATATTATGAGCAAAATTGCAAAAAAATACGAATTAGAAGTAACAGATATTGATAGAATTGTAGAAATGGCTTGGGAAGATAGAACGCCTTTTGATGCGATTGAAACACAATTTGGTGTTCCTGAAAAAGACGTAATTAAGCTGATGCGACAAGAAATGAAACTCAGCAGCTGGAAAATGTGGCGAGAACGAGTACAAGGTCGCAGCACAAAACACACTAAAAAAAGAGTTGATGATGTCAACCGATTTAAGTGTAGTAGACAAAAATCAATTTCTCATAATAAAGTATCGAAACGTTAATTCAAAACGACGGTTACTAAACTTTTGAAAGTTTAGTAACCGTGATTTTCAGAAAAAGAATGGCTCTTTATGATTCTATGTGGTTTACAGTAGCGGCTGCTTTAGCTGCCGTATGAGTTTGTGATATTTTCGGCAGCCCCGAGGACTCGGGGCCGTTACTTAGCATCAAAATATTCAAAACCACGTAAAATCATAAAGA
>JBGCFH010000205.1:0-26965 GCA_045106825.1 Saprospiraceae bacterium
TTATGCTTTTATTTTAGAAACGAATCCTTTTATCACGAAAGTTTGGGCGATTCAATCGACTGTTTCTGAACTGAAGATGGAATTACAATATCAACAGTTTGATTATATTGTTGATTTACATAAAAACCTTAGAACACTTCACTTACGATTATTCTTAAAATCAAAATTTTTGTCCTTTCGGAAGTTAAATTTTGAAAAGTGGATGATGACTAAATTTAAAATTAATCGTTTGCCGAATGTTCATATCGTTGATAGATATTTAGCGACAGCGAAGTCATTAGGAATAAAAAATGATAAAAAAGGATTGGATTATTTTATTCCTAAAAAAGATGTTGTTGATATTCAAGTATTTAAGCAAAAAAAACAAAATTTAATTGCTTTTGCTATTGGTGCAGCACATTCGACAAAACGATTACCAACGGAAAAAATAATTGCTATTTGTAAAAAAATAATTGAAAAAAAAAGTATAATTATTGTGCTTTTAGGCGGAACAACGGATACGAATAAAGGAGAAATGATTACAAAATCAGTTGGACAAAATATCGTCAATTTGTGTGGTCAACTCAATCTTCATCAATCCGCTTCGGTTGTAAAACAATCTGATATTGTGATTACGCACGACACAGGAATGATGCATATTGCAGCAGCATTTCAAAAGCAAATTATTTCGATTTGGGGAAATACAATTCCTGAATTTGGTATGTTTCCGTATGTTGACGAGTCAAAATTTGAAATTGTGGAAGTGCCGAATTTATCGTGTCGTCCTTGTTCTAAAATTGGACATAAAGCATGTCCAAAAGGTCATTTTAAATGTATGAACGATATTGACGAAAGTAACCTACTATCGAAGCTCCAGCTTCGATCTGAATAATTAAAAAAACTAAAAACGGAAGCTGGAGCTTCGATATACGAATTATGCTCAATCTTACATTAAGTATTTTGTGTTCAACAGCGATTGCATTGGTTTTTAAGTCATTTAATCGCTTTGAGAAAGTGGATTTATTTCACGCTATTGTGATTAATTATTGGGTTTGTGCCATCTTAGGAACTGCACTTTTGGGCGAAATGCCTGTGACAAGTGAAACGTTCTCTGAACCTTGGTTTCCAAATGCGGTTTTGTTAGGCTGTTTTTTTATAGGAACGTTTTATATTATTGGTAAAACGATTTCAATTTTTGGTGTAGCAGTTTCGGCTGTAACACAGCGTATGTCATTGATTGCACCTGTTTTATTTGCATTTTTATACTACAATGAATCATTGACTTGGACAAAAGGTGTTGGAATTGTTTTAGCATTAATTGCAGTCGTTTTGACGAATATTAAATCTAAAAATGAAGAGATCGAAATCGAAAATAAAAGTAAACTCCTTTGGTTATTACCAGTGATTTTATTCTCGGCAAGTGCTTTGGTCGAAGTTGTTTTGCAGTCTGTTCAACGAAATTATTTTGATGCAAATAGTGGAAATCAATTGCCTTTTACGATTTTGTTATTCGGGACAGCCGCTTCGATAGGTTTGATGGTGTATATTTTTAATATAATCCGTACTCGCAAAACGATGACTTTCCAGAGTGTTTTGGGTGGAATCGCTTTAGGTGTTCCAAACTTGGGTTCTATTTATTTTTTGCTCAAAGTCTTGGGAGAAATGGAAGGTTCAGTTGTCTTTCCTATAAATAATGTTGCCGTTTTAGTTTTGGTCGGAATCATTGCCTATTTCGCATTCAAAGAGAAATTAACCGTTGTCAATATTTTTGGTATTGTATTAGCTGTTTTTTCTATTTTATTAATTGGGCTTTGGGGATAGAAATGGTTGATGAACGCTTCGCTGACGATTGACAAGTAGTTTTTGTTACTACATTGATGTAACAAATTGAAATAAATTGACGTTTTAACGCTAAGTAAAACGAAAATTGAAACACTAAACTTAATTTTAAAACAATTGAAAACCAAGTACAACTTGGTTCTACGTTAAAAATTCTCTCCTTATTTGACACGCAACTTTTACCAGTTTTTTTTATCATTACAATATATTATGAACTTTTATTATATTTTAATAGTAGAGCCGTTAAAATTTAACGGCTCTACTATTATTCATTCTGAAAATTCTATGACAAAACTATACATTCACATTAATATCATTTAAATTTGGTGTTTAAGTATAAAGTATAAGTCATAGAGTATAGAGTTGTACATGTTGTACAAATTTTTCATACTTTATATCTTATACTTCATACCTACATTAAACTTTTAAAACTATGACAAAACTAAAAATTGCTTTAGCCTCTTTTATGTTGTTGCTGGTTCTGAATACTGTTTCCGCACAACAGACGAGCATTTTCACAGATGTTCAACGAGATTATAAAGAAGGTTTAGAGTTGTTTGAGCAAGGTGTTTATTCGGCTGCACAAATGCATTTTGAAGCAGCAATGAATGCAAAACATCAACCTCCTCAAACGGCAGAGTTCAAACTACTACAACAAGAAGCACAACTCAAACACGCACAATGTGCCTTACGACTGAATCATCCTGATGGTGAAAAGTTAGTTCGAGATTTTATTCGTGACAATTCACCGAGTGGTGTTGCCAATACAGCATTGCTGGATTTGGGTAATTACTATTTCGGTCAACGAAAATGGGACGAAGCGATTAAGTATTATCAACAAGTTCCAACGTTGGATTTGGATAATAAGATGATTACGGAAGTGAAATTCAAAATGGGTTATGCCTATTTGGTAAAGAAAAAATACAAACAAGCCAAAACATTATTCAAACAAGTGAAAGATATTCAAGGTGATTATTATTATCCTTCGAACTATTATTATGGTGTAACGGCTTTTCAGGAAGAAGATTACAAAACGGCAATTGAGAGTTTTGAGCGAGTGAAAAACTCTAAAAAATACAGTCGTGATGTACCTTATTATATTTGCCAGATTGCTTTTGCTCAAAAGGATTATGATAAAGTGATTTCGTATGGTTTGACACAAGCTCAAAATACTCGAATCAAAAAGCAAAAGGAAATCAATAAGTTAGTTGGTCAAGCGTATTTTGAAAGAGGTAAATTTGCGAAAGCATTACCTTATTTGGAAGAACACGCTGGCGGCGGAAACTTACGTAAAGAAGATTTGTATCAATTGGCTTATACACAATATCGTGTTGGAAAATATAAAGAAGCTGCGAAAAACTTTGATGGACTGAAAAATTTAAAATCACGAATGGGACAAAATGCTTTATATAATTTAGGCGATTGTCACATCAAAAATCGTGATAAAAAATCTGCAAGAACGGCTTTTAAGAAAGCCAGTACAATGGATTTTGATAAAAAAATCAAGGAAGAATCACAGTTTTTGTATGGTAAATTGTCATATGAATTGAACTTCTCTCGTGATGCTGCTGATGCTTTACAAGCTGTTCCTACAAACTCTACACATTATCGTGAAGCACAAGAATTATTAAGTAAGGTTTTCTTGAATACTCGTAACTATGCACAAGCATTGAAGATTATTGAAGAGATGCCGAGCAAGTCATTGGAGATTCGTCGTGCTTACCAAAAAGTAGCGTATTATCGTGGTGTTCAGTTGATGCAAGAAGGCAAATCAGCACAAGCGAAAAATATGTTTATCAAGTCTTTAGGTCGTGATTATCAGCACGATAGACGTATTACGGCTTTAGCTAATTATTGGATTGGTGAAATCAACTTTAATGGTAAAGATTATGCAAGTAGTATCAATGATTATAACCAGTTTTTGACTTACGCCAAATCTCAACCGCAATTATTTACAGATGAAGCGTCTGTTGGAACAGCAAATTATGCCTTAGGTTATAATTACATCAAAAAAAATGATTACACAACGGCAGGAAGATTTTTTGAAGAATCAGTGAATTATTTTGGAACGAGAATCACTCGTGGCCAAATGGATAATGATGATGTCAAAAACAAGGTTTATCCAGATGCTTTACTTCGTGCTGGAGATTGTAATTTAAAAAATAATAAATATTCTAAAGCTTTAACTTTTTATAATCGTGTAATCAGTCGTAAAGCTCAAGGAAGTGATTATGCTTATTTTCAGAAATCAATTATTCAAGGATTACAGAATGATAATGCTGGTAAATTAGTAACACTCGAAAACTTAATCAAACGTACGCCAAAATCTGAATTTGCAGATAATGCGTTATTGGAATTAGGTGCGACTTACTTGCAGTTAGGTGATTTGGCACAAGCAAAAGCACCATTGAAAAAATTGGTTAGAAACTATGCTAATACGAGTGAATTAGTCAATTCGGCTTATTTGAAATTAGGATTGATTGCTTATAATCAAGATAATACGGATGAAGCATTAGAATATTATAAAAAAGTATGTACGAATAACGCAACGTCAGAAGAGAAAGAAACGGCTTTACGTAGTATTGAAGAAATTTATGTAGATAGAGGCGAACCTCAAAAATACATCGCTTTCTTAAAATCAATCGACTACAATGTATCTGATAAACAAAAAGATGCATTGAGTTTCAAAGCCGCAGAAGCACAATATCAAAACGGAAATTACGATAAAGCAATTACAGCTTATACCAGTTATATTCGTCAGTTTCCGAATGGTTTGAGCATTTTAGATGCTTTGTATCAGCGTGGCGAATCGTATTTTATTTTGAAAAAATACAATGAAGCTTTGCCTGATTATGAAAACTTAATTAGCAAAGGGCAAAGTACGTATTTTTCACGTTCATTGCGTAAAGCAGCTTTGATTGCTTACAATGTGAAAAAGGATTTTGGAAAGGCTTATAACTATTATGGACAATGGGCAAAAATCGCAACAGGCGATGATTTGTTTGAGGCTCAACTGGGAACAGTTCGTAGTGCTTATCGTTTAGGTGGCAAAAAATCTGAAGTCTATCGTTTGGCGGAAGCCGTAAAATCAAATCCTTCTGCATCTCAAACTGATAAAGGTGAAGCGGCATTTTATATTGCAAAATCGGCTTTAGATGATAACAATTTAAGTAAAGCAAAAACAGCTTTTCAAGAAGTGACAACTTCACTTTCTGGCGACCAAAAAGCAGAAGCATTTTATCAAATCGGTTATATTACTTTTAAGCAAGGTAAGTTAACAGAAGCTGAAACTTATGTTTTGGATAACTCCGTAGAAGTGGAAGATTATGCAGATTGGTTAGCTCGTTCTTATATTTTGTTAGGTGATATTTATGACCAAAAAGGAGATTATCTGAACGCACAAGTTTACCTGGAAGCAGTTGTTGATAATTATTCTGGAGACGATAATATCACTCAAGAAGCTCAACAAAAGCTGAATAAAGTAAAACAAAAAGATGCGAATAACAGCTTGTTAGCTCCTGAAACGACCGAAGGTGAAGGTGAATTGGAGATGGAAGAAGACGGAGGAAAATAAATTTTAAGTATGAACTATGAAGTATAAAGTATAAGGTGTAAATAATACCTTATACTTCATACCTTATACCTTATAAAATATATGAAAAATATAAGTTTGTTAATTGTAGCCTTGTTTGTTACGATTAACGTATTTGGTCAAAAACTACCATCGGAACAGGTGGAAGTTTTGAAAAAATTTGAAGCTAATTTGGCTCAATCACAAAAATTGGGAACATCGCCAGTTTTACCTGCGATTGAAGATGTTTCTACAAATTTGAATTATACTGTTCCTACAAAATTATTAACATTGAGCTACGAACCGCCAAAACTAAAACCTGTGGCGTTGAAAAGGGATAAACCTGATCCAACGTATAAGTTTTATTCAAAAATTGGTTACGGATTACCGAATCAACCGTTTTTAGATTTGCATTATGGTTCTGGTGCATCGAAGGATTTATTGTATCACGTTCATGCGTATCACAATTCTGCGAATAACAATCGTCGTCAAGAAAATCAGCGATTTAGTTCGACATTGGTAGAAGGTGATGTAATTAAATATACCGATAATTTTTCGATTGGTGCTAACTTAGGTTATAACCATGATATCGTTCATTTTTATGGTTATGAAAATGTTGAGGATTCTATTGTTTATCCACAAGATTCTGTGCGTCAGCGTTTTGGATTGATTGATGGAAGTGTTCATTTATTTAACTCTGAGGTTACAAATGGTGATTTGAACTATGATGTTGGGTTAGATTTTTATAATCTATCAGAATTACATGATGGAAATGAATTTGGCGTAGATGTTCATTTGGACTTTACAAAATGGATTAATGACGCACACGCTTTCAAATTGACTTTGGGCAATGATTTAACAAATTTTAATGGTGATTCGCTTCGTCAGACGAATAATGTCGCTTACATCAGACCAAATTTCACGTATCACGGTGGAACGTTTCAGTTTAAAGTTGGTGCAAATATGGCAAGTGCTGATAGTACATTTTATGTGTTTCCCGATATAGAAGCAATGGTAAATATTGCAAGTGATAAGTTTGCAGTAATCGCTGGTGCAACTGGAGATATTCAGAAAAATACTTATAGAAGTATTACAGATTATAATCCGTTTGTACAAAATCAATTTGAAGCACGAAACACCAGACAAAATTACTATTATGGTGGATTGAGAGGTAATTTTAATGGATTTTCTTTTGAAGGTTTAGTTGGATTTAAGCAGTACAAAAATTTAGCATTGTACTTGAATGATTCGACCGATACTCGTCGTTTTAATGTCTTATATGACAATGCAAATAGTGTAAATATTCATGGAAGTGTTTTGTTCACAGCTATCGAAAACTTAGAAGTTGGTGGTACGATTGATGTAAATACCTATACAATGGATAGTTTAGCAGCAGCTTGGCATTTGCCGAATTTAGAATTAAATATTAATGCAAAATATCGTCTATTAGATGATAAGTTGACTGTTAGAGGTGAATTGTATAATGCCGGAGGAATTTCGTATTTAGATGCGAATAATGATGCTGTGAATACTGGAACTTTGTTCGATTTAAATTTAGGTGCTGATTATCAAGTCACTGACAAATTAGGCGTTTTCTTAGATTTAAATAATGTTACAAATCAAAAATTCCAACGTTGGAATAATTATCCAAACTTTGGTTTTAATATGATGGCTGGGTTTACATTGAAATTTTAAAAAAATAGTGAATAATTCAAAAGAATGTGTAATAAGAAACAAATAAATGTGCATTCTTTATTCGCTGTTTCTAAACGTTTTCTTATAAAAATCAGACAAACTGATTTGAGGTATTTTTCGACAGGATAAACAAAATTTTACAGGATTTTTGAAGAGCAAAAATCACATAATCCTGTATAATTCTGTTTATCCTGTCAAAAGATACATTTCGACTTGTCGAAATTAATCATTTTTGATGCGATTCATTTTTACAAGAAAATCGTTAATGTGTAATCGAATTTTCGGTTACACATTTTTTTATGTCATTTACTATTTATTCCGTTGTTTTTATTTCTGATACAGTTTAAATTGAATGATTAAAACAAGTCATAAGTGAGCGACAAAGAAATATTTCGATAAGCAGTGCTTATACCTCCATATCCTGCGGTTAATGTTCGATAAGTATTATATCTTAATTCAACTGCAGCCAAATCTTTGTATTTATAACCAAAACCCAAAGCCCAATTTGCTGTTGTATACAAATCAATAACTTGAGAGATACCACTTAGTACACTTGTATGTGTTAGTGTACTATTTAAATCAAAATCCTTGACATACAGTAAATTTGCAAATAATTTTGAATCTTTATTTAAGAAAAAATAATGTCTAAATCCAGCTTGTAACTCAATTGATTGATAATCTAAGTCAAATTCTCTTGTAAGCGTATTCGGGAAAACATCAAAATTAACGGCTTCAGTTTTATTCATCATTTGGTAAGTTGGTTCGACTACAATTGCCCATTTGTTTTTATTAAATGGCAAAACAAATTCTGCTTCTATACCGAATCGTGGATTTAATCCCGAAGTTTCCCAATTAAAGATTGATAAACCTGAATACTGAAATTTTTGAAGGCCCATTCCTGCTTTTATACCTAAATTAAAGGAATATTTTTGTGGTTCACTCACAATAGGTTCTTCTCCCAAACATTGATGATATTTGACAAAATAATTTTTCAATGATTTTTCATTATATTCTAATTTATCCACATCTTCCATTGACATCGTTTCGCATTGCATACTAACCAAAAGCTGTCGTCGAAACTTAGCATTTATAGCACTTAATTTAACACCTGTTCGATTCAATAAATATTTTTTATAAATAAGCGGTTCAATTTCTCCATTTTCCATTTTATAATAAAAACGTGCGATTTGTTTAGAATTATAGTAATAAAGTGTTGCTGAACCTTCTATCAAAGGTTTTAAAAAAATTGTTCGTTCTTCCCATTCAGGTTCTTTCTGTTCAGAATATCTGCTTGCTGTATTTCCTGAAATGTCTACCTTTCCTTTATATCGAACATATTTAGAAATACCATAAATACTAAATTCTTGAATATCTTTAACCGTTACGATTTCTACAGTTCCGCCTTCAACCATTCGATATTCAATCTCTGTCGGATGATTTTTCCAATCTTCATTATAAATGAAACACTCGACTTTCTCTCCATTATTTTTAATAAAATAACCTTTGTCAAAAGTAATTTGGGCGGAAAGTAGTATTGGAAAACAAGTAATGATAATTAATAATAGGTTTTTCATTTTTAGAAATTTTTAGATTAATTGTTAGTAAATAACTTATATTTTGAATCAGTCAATTCAGTAGGAATTTTATTAGAATTGCGTTATGCTTTAGCATTTTTAGATTATTTAGTCCAAAATTCGAATCAATGATAATAATTTTAAATCAAATCATAGGTTAATCTAAGCACTAAATTATTGTATGTCAATTTATCCATTAGAAGTACAAGATTAAGATTTCGAGGCGTGTAATATCTAACTTCTATTTTACCCAAATCTTTATATTTGTACCCAAATCCGATAGCAAAATTTGGTCTTGAATTTATATCAAAATTAAATACTTGATTATTTATATCTGTAATCATTAACGCACTATTAAAATCAATATCTTGAACATAAAGAATGTTAGCGAATAATTTAGAATTTTGATTTAAGAACATATAATATCGAAAGCCAAGCTGTAATTCAATTGATTGATAGTCAAGTTCATACAAATCATCTGTTAGAAAATCATTCTTTACAGTTATGGAATCTCGAAAATATTGATACGTTGGTTCGATGAGTAATGACCATTTGTTTTTATTAAAAGGAAATACAATTTCATTTTCAATTCCAAATCGAAAGCCTGTTCCTGTTGTATTCCAATCCGTAAAAATCGGACTTTTTAAATCAAATTCTTGTGAAGCGATTCCAGCAGTTAAACCCAAATTATACTTATATCCTTTTTTCTTATAAATCGTTGGTTCATTTCCCATACATTCTTCATATTTCAAAAAATACTTTACCAATGCACCTTCATTATATCCCAATTTGTCGACATCTGCCATCGTCATTGATTCGCATTGCATACTCACTAATAACTGTCGTCTAAATTTTGCATTATCTGCTGCTTGTTTATTTCCATCTATTTGTACAAGGTATCTTTTATAGATTAATGGTTCGATATTGTTATCTTTTATTTTATAAAAAAAACGTGTTAATTTATTACTTCTAAAATGATAAAGTGTTGAATTTCCTTCCAATAACACTTTTAGAAAAATCGTTTTTTCTTCAAGAATTGGTTCTTTATCTGTTGTTAATGAGTTAGTTAAATCAGTTGAAATATCAACTTTACCTTGGTAACGTATATATTTTGAAACATTATAAATTTCAAATGCTTTAATCTCGTTGATACTTATTTTTGCCTCCGAGTTTGTTTCGGATAGTCGATACTCGATTTTGTCTGGATTATTTTTCCAATCTTCATTAGATATGAAACACTCGACTTTCTCTCCATTATTTTTAATAAAATAACCTTTGTCAAAAGTAATTTGGGCGGAAATTAATAAAGGAAAAGAACTTAATAAAACAAGTAAGAATAAATTTTTCATTTTAAAATAAGGATTTAGTTAAAAAACAAATTTATGAATATAAATTTAGTAATAGAACCTATTAATAAATATTCAGGTAATTTTTTACCATAAATAATTAACCTACATTTTTAATTAATTCAAGTTGCGGATTAATTAAGATATTATTCGCAATTACTTCGTTTTTCAGTATTCAATTGCAAAAAGTAATTTCCTTTTAGAATAGTCGATACATTGATTTTTTGGAATTTATTGTGTTTATAAAACTAACATTTGTTAGTTTTATCTAAAAACTTTTAGCTTTGTAAGGAATTAGATTAAAATCCAAAAAAAATGAAAACAGACGATTTGGCGAAAGCCGTGTATAACAAAATGATGGAAAAAGATTATTGCACACAATGGCTTGGTGCGAAACCTGTTTTCATCAAAGAAGGACATTGCAAACTCAAAATGACGATTCGTAAAGAAATGCTCAATGGTCATGGGATTTTGCATGGCGGAATTGCCTTTACATTTGCAGATTCTGCCTTTGCTTTTGCGTCCAACTCTTTTGGTCGTGTTGCTGTTTCTATTAATGGAAATATGATTTATTCAAAATCAGCAAAACTTGGTGAAACGATATTTGCGGAAGCAAAACCACTAAACATTACACACAAAACAGCTGATTTTGATGTCGATATTACGAATGAAAACGGTGATATTTATTATCGTTTTCGTGGAACGGTTTATCGAAGTAGTAAAAATGTAATTGATTGATTTAACCGCAGAGAACGCAGAGATTTCGCAAAGAACGCAAAGTTGTTCTATAATTTTTTTAGTGAACTCTGCGATTAAACTAAAAACACTAACAAAAAACTAATTATACATGAAAGAAGCATTTATCATTGATGGAATACGCACGCCAATTGGAAAATTCACAGGAACATTATCAAAAATTCGTACCGACGATTTAGGTGCTTTGGTGATTGCGGAAGTTGTCAAACGCAATCCGAACATTCCGAAAGAAGCGTATGACGATGTGATTATGGGTTGTGCGAATCAAGCTGGAGAAGATAATCGTAATGTCGCAAGAATGTGTTCCTTGTTAGCTGGTTTGCCTTGGTCAGTTCCTGGTGAAACGGTGAATCGTCTGTGTTCGTCTGGTTTATCGGCTATTATTCATGCGAATCGTGCGATAAAAACTGGTGATGGTGAGGTTTTTATCGCTGGTGGCGTTGAACATATGACTCGTGGACCTTGGGTGATTTCTAAGGTTTCTAAGCCATTTGGTCGTGATGCCCAGATGCACGATAGTAGTTTCGGTTGGCGTTTTGTGAATGGCAAAATGAAAGATTTGTACGGAACGGACGGAATGGGAACGACAGCAGAAAACTTGGTTGATTTGTATAATATTAGTCGAGAAGATCAAGATAAATTTGCGTATTGGTCGCAAATGAAAGCGGCTGAGGCTCAACGTTCTGGACGTTTGGCAAAAGAAATTGTTTCGGTTGAAATTCCGCAAAGAAAAAAAGCACCGATTATTTTTGATAATGACGAGTTTATTCGTGCGAATACTACTTTGGAGGTTTTAGCCAAATTACGTCCTGCGTTTCGCAAACAAGAAAATGGCGGAACAGTGACGGCCGGAAATGCTTCTGGCTTGAATGATGGTGCAGCCGCAACGATTATTGCATCAAGCGATGCTGTCGAAAAATATGGTTTGAAACCAATGGCGAGAATCGTGAGTTCTGCGGTTGTTGGTGTCGAACCTCGAATTATGGGAATTGGCCCAGTAAGTGCATCGAATAAAGCATTGGCAAAAGCCAACTTAACGATGGACGATATGGACATTATCGAACTTAATGAAGCATTTGCAGCACAAGCATTGGCGTGTACAAGAGCTTGGGGTTTGGCAGACGATGATGCTCGAATCAATCCAAATGGTGGTTCAATTGCGATTGGTCATCCGCTTGGTGTAACTGGTGCAAGAATCGCTTATTCAGCAGCTTTGGAATTACAATTGACTGGAAAACGGTATGCGTTGGTGACGATGTGTGTTGGTGTTGGGCAAGGTTATGCGGCGGTGATTGAGCGAGTTTAATTTGTTTAGTAAACAAAAAAATAACCTCTTATTTGAGCAGATTCTTTGTTCTTTTTTTAGGAAAAGAATGAGGAAAAGTTTACAAGCTAAAGAATCTATTCCTTTAAAGGGTTTTCCTATAAAAATAATTTTGAACCACAATAGTGAATGCGAGAGCATTCACTATTGTGGTTCAGAAAATACAATTTTTACACGTTCGATTTTTTATAGGAAAACCGTTTATTTCTTTATTATTAAAATCATAGTTCAATTTGGGTTTTTCATTAAAAGTTACTACTTTTGCAGTCGAATTTTTTAAAAAATCATTATTTAATTAAAAACGCAAAAGAGGAGATTTCATGTTAGTTATCAACATTAAGGACAACGAATCAATCGATAGAGCTTTGAAGCAGTACAAGAACAAATTTAACCGTTCAGGACAAATGAAAGAATTGCGTCGTCGCAAACACTTCACAAAGCCTTCAGTTGAGCGTCGTGCAGAGGTTTTAAAAGCTGCATATATCGAAGAGAAGTACGGAAATGATTAGAGTTCAATTATACTTATTGAATTTATATATTTAATATTGTATATCTGAATTTTTTAATTTATATAGACAAGCCCGATTTTCACCATGAAAATCGGGCTTAATGCGTTTAATCCTTTTTTTAATTTAAGTGAGTTTCAAATGGTTTTATTATAAAAAGCATCCAAATAGGAAGCGAACAGATTTTAAAAAACGTTATCCTTAAAATAAATAGCAGGACACACTCAAATAAATTTTCCATTCGTTTCTTACTAATTTTAGGCTTTTTTTTAAAAAAAATGTAAACCAGTTTAATAAAAAATACTTCTATTAAAAGCTTTGTTGAAATGCAAACAACCTATAAATAAGAATCTAACTAACTCAAAACCAACTATTTTATGAATAATCTATGTATAAAATCCATTGTGTTATTCTGCTTATGTTTAACGAATATTACAGCGTTTTCACAAGAAAATATTGATGAAAGTCTATCACCTATTCGTACTCGAAATATCTGGTATGGAGATGTACACAATGCCATCGGATTACAAAAAGGGGAAGGTGTTGTCAGAAGTCATAACTTATTATATGGTGGTTTTCGTTATGCGATAAGTGACGATTTTTCATTTGGAATGAAGGTATCAATGAGTGCTTTTTTCAATTCTTTCTTTACCTTTTTTAATGAAAATGCTTCAACGTTGTCAGAACATTATGCATTTCCGATGTCGATAAATATGGAATATAAAGGATTTAGTAATTCATTTATAAGTGCGGCAATCGGTGCGGAATTGATGGGAAATAATTTATCCAGTTATTATCGTCAGATTACTATTGGCGAAACACCTCGGGTTTATCTAAAATCTACAATTGGTAATCATAAGAATAATATTACACTGAAAGGTGGTATGAATATTAGTTTGATTATGTTAGATGATATTCCATTTAGAAATAGTGTCAATGACGTATTGTGGTTTGGTTCGATTGCAGGAAAGTGTCAATTATTCAATAAAATAGATTTTGTTGGTGAATTAAATGTCGATACTTATGATAGATATTTTTTCTTTATTGAAGATGAGGATTTCTACTCGGCTTTTTATTATTCTTATCGCTTCGCAGTACGTGCTTATTTCAAAGAAAGATGGTCGTTGGATTTGGGAATAAAAGATGGAACTCCCGATTTGCTTGCTATGCCTTATTTGACTTTAACATTGCCTTTACACTTTGAGGAAGATGAGTAGCGTACACGCCAAAGTTAGATGATTTGGTATCTAACTATTGAAAAAACTATTCATCACAAAAGATTAAGAACAATGAAAAACATATCATTATTAGTAATTGCAATTTTAGGTTTGATACTTTTTTCTTGTGGACAAGCTGAGAAAACGGAATCTTATGCTTTAGATTTACCTGAAGGTATTGAAATTGAGCCTCCAAGAACTTCAGAATCTCCTCCTCCACCAATTGCTCAACAAATTGACTTGAAGCAAATTGATGAGCCTCAAAAAAAACAAGAGCAACCTAACGCAACATCTAATGAACCGAAAACGGTAGAACGAAAATTAATTAAAAATGGTCGAATCGGATTTCAAACGGATGATTTAGGCAAAACACATCAACAAATCTTGTTATTAACTAAAAAGTATAAGGCTTATATCGCTTCGGACGAAACAATCAAATATCACAATCAAACAACTCATAATATTACCGTTCGTATTCCTGCGAATGAGTTTGATAATTTCTTATCAGAGATTGGTGAAGGCGTAAAGGAATTTGATTATAAAGAAATTAATACAGAAGATGTTACAGCAGAATATTTGGATGTAGAAGCTCGTATTAAAACGAAAAAAGAATTGGAAAATCGGTATTTAGAGATTTTACAAAAAGCGAGTACGGTTACGGATATGTTGGAAGTTGAGCGACAATTAGGAGCAGTTCGTAGCGAAATTGAATCTATGGAAGGTCGCTTGAAGTATTTAAAAAATCAAGTTTCATTTTCTACATTGAATATTTCATTTTATAAAGAAGTGCCATATGAAGGCGATAGTTTTGTAGATAGATTAGGCGAAGGTTTGGGCGAAGGTTGGCAAGGGTTATTGATGTTTATTGTTGATCTAACTTATATCTGGCCATTTTTAATAATATTTGGTATTGTAATTTTGTTATTACGCCGTTTTTGGAAAAATAGAAAAAAGAATCGTAATCAAGTGACGACTCAAAATAAATCGTAATTTAAATACAATACATTATCAAATCATCTTTAAATATTATATATTTATAATTATTTAAAAACCTCATAAACAAATGTATATGAAAAAGATAATGTTTTTTTGTACGATTTTACTACTTTGCTTCGCTTGTTCAAAATCTTCTGATAATGAAGTAACACAAACCGAATCAGAAACATCAGATGTTGAAGAAGTTGAAGTGGCTGAAAAAGAAGTATCTGAAAACTTCTATGTTATGGCGACAAGTGGCTTAAAACTTCGAGAAAAACCAAATGGCGAAAAAATAATGACAATTCCTTATCGTGCAGAAGTCGAACGTTTGGGAACAAAGACTTTTGGAGCATTAGAAGTGAACGAACTCAAAGGTTTTAAGATAAAAGGCGAATGGGTAAAAGTACATTACAAAGGAAAAGATGGTTATGTCTTTAATGGTTTTCTTACAAAATATAAGATGCCAAAACAGATTGAAGACTATGATTACGAAAAGTATAGTTCTAAGTTTGATTATTATTTGACAACTTCTTATGATAAAGATGGCGACAAGTATGATGTAGAAAAAAGGGATGATTGTGAAGATGATAATCCAATGTACTGTTATAATTCATATACTCAAGATTATCAAAATGGAGATATTAAGTACAAAAATGGATCTATGGAGTCAGGATCACAAGAGCATTTAACATTTAGAAATATGACTTTAGCCGAAGCTTATTTTGTAATTAAAGCAATGGATTTAAATGGTGCGAGAAATCCAAAATATGATGTAAAAGAAAGTATTAATTATAATAAAACTAAAAATACCATTTCATTTGAAATTTATGATGTTGGTTGTTCTACTGATATTAAAGAAAATGGAAAAGATGCTATAATTACCGTTTCTTGTGGTTGTTAAGTAAAATTAAGTAATTGATTGTAAAATGTTGATTATCAATGATAAAACCTATAAGATTTCAAAAATCTTATAGGTTTTAAAGTATTTTAGATTATACATCTCGGTGAATCAAAAATTTAGCAAAATCATATAATAATTGTTTTTTATTCTCTGGAATATTAACCGCTTTCAGGTGTTTGTAAGCTAAATTTAAATATGCTTCTTTCTTCTGATTTGCATGGTTACGGATGTCTAAATAATCAAAAATAGCCGTCACTTCTTTGATTTTCCCCACTTCATTTTCAGGATAAGTCGACAATAAATCTTTCAATCGAGTAGCAACTTCTGGTTGTGCCAATTCCAAAGATTTAAGAACCAGAAAAGTCTTTTTATTTTGAGCAATATCGCCACCGACTTTTTTACCAAACTTCTCTGGATCACCATAAGTATCCAAAATATCATCTTGCAACTGAAATGCAATTCCAATATTACGACCAAATTCGCCTAAATTATATGCATCTTCCTCGTTTGCACCGCCAACTAACGCACCGATTCGCATCGCACCAGCGACTAAAACAGACGTTTTTAATTCAATCATTTTGATGTATTGAGGAATTGATACGCTATCCATCGTTTCAAAATCAACATCATACTGTTGACCTTCACACACACCGATAGCAACTTCATTAAAAATACGAATGACTTCTGATAAAATCGAAATATTAACATGACGCAAATATTCATAAGCTTGAATTAACATTACATCGCCCGACAAGATTCCTGTGTTCACATTCCATTTATGATGAACAGTTGTCTTGCCTCGTCGAAGCGGTGCAGCATCCATAATATCATCATGAACTAAGGTGAAATTATGAAAAATTTCAATGGCATAAGCTGGTGCTAAAGCCTTCTCCAAATCATCTGTAAATAATTTTGCAGTCATTAATAACATCAAAGGTCTCAAACGTTTTCCTCCGATATTTAAGATATAATCAACTGGTTCATATAAACCTTTTGGTGTTTTTGTAAACTTATGGTTTGCAGCATATTGCTCGTAATAGTTTCTTAGTTGTTCTAATTGATTCATGTATAGTTTGTATTTATAATATGATTTGTGAGTTCATCAATTTTTTAGTAAAATACTATTAATGACGATAATTGAAGTTTAATTTTCTGTTGATTTGATTTTTTTAATAAAAAAATACTATATTCTGTGACAAATTGTTAAATCTTAAATCTAATACTAAAAGCAATTAGTGTATGAAATAACGATTTTAGCAAAAATACCTTTTAAACTCTTTTTTTTTAGAATTGTTCGCAACAATCAGTACAAGTAGTCGTAACTTAAAAGGTTGATTTGTATGAAAATTAGCAAAAAATCAAGTAAAAAAATGTCACTTCTTAATTTACATTACTATTTTTCTATCAAAAAAAGGTACTAATTTTAAAAGATTAAAGTTTGTGGTAATAATTCTTACTTTTTAAATCAATATCCATTGTTACGGAATGTTATTTGTTTGATGTAGAATTAAACCTGAACATAAAAATTATATTAATTCTTAAATACACTTTAAAAAACTATTATCATTAAATTAAAAGTGTTGCTAATATTTTTGAAAGTAATAAAACAACTATTATACTAACATGGTAAAAAAGACTCGACCTGTAAACGTACTATTAATCGAAGATAATCCTGGTGATGTAAGATTAACAAAAGAAGCATTCAAAGAAGGTAATATGTCTGTGAATCTATCTGTTGTAATGGATGGCATAGAAGCTACAAAGTATCTGACAAAAACGGATAAATATCAAGATGCGACAGCACCTGATTTGATTTTATTAGACTTAAATTTACCAAAAAAAGATGGAAGAGAAGTCCTACAAGATATTAAATCTAATCCTGATTTACTTCGTATTCCAGTAGTCATATTGACGACTTCTAATGCAGAACAAGATATTTTGCACAGTTATAGTCTACATGCAAATTGCTACATTAATAAACCAGTAGATTTTGATAAGTTTTTTGATGTAATTGAAAAAATAGAAGAGTTTTGGTTAAGTACAGCAATTCTATCAACAATGATGCGCTGATATTATCAAAGAAAATTAGCTTCAACTAATTATGTAGGTTTGTCGAAATATTTTGACAAAACTGTTCAACTATTAAATGGTTTATAAAAAACTGTTTAAAAAACTGTAACATTACAACAACAATTAAATAAACCTACTTAGTTAAAACTTTTCCAACCTAAAAAGTAATGATAAAATCATTACTTAAACTTGGGATAAATCAATTACTTATGGCTATACGTAGTTCCAGAGATAAAATTCAAATATTATATATTGAGGACAATAAAGGTGATAGAAATCTGCTTAACATCTATTTGAAACAAGCAGGACTTCGTTACAATTTATTACTTTCAGACACTTTTTATGAAGGTGTTGAAATTGCGGAAGAAAAACCGCTTGATTTAGTGCTGTTAGATTTATCATTGCCCGATAGTCATGGCTTCAAGACCTTGACCAATTTTATAGCGAAGTTTCCTAAACTTCCTGTGATTGTCATGACAGGATTGAATGATGACATCGTTGGTAATCAGTCGATTAAAGCTGGTGCGCAAGATTATTTGGTAAAAGGTCAATTTGATGGAAGTTTGCTTGGTCGTGTCATTCGTTATGCTTTACAACGACATAAAGCACAACAAAAATTAGAACAATATGCTAAGAACCTTTCCGTAAGTGAAAGACGATATATTGAGGCACAAGAAATGGCTCATTTCGGAAATTGGGAAATGGACATTGTGACTAATGAAATGCAATGGACAGACGAGGTTTATCGGATTTTTGGATTTGATCCACAGAGTATAAGTCCTGTCTTTTCTGATTATTTGAATTTCATTCATCCAGAAGATAGAGAACGTTTTGAGGATGCTTTTAATGAAGTGATTAAAGACGGACAATTACGAAAGATTGATTATAAAATAATCGTTAGCGGTCGAAAAATAAAATATATATCTACTCAGATAAAAGTTTATTTTGATGAAGTCGAAGAAAAGACGATTTTAGTCGGTGCGATTCAAGATATTTCAGATATAAAATTATCTCAAGATTTAATGATTGAGAAAAATCTATCTGAACGAACGACAAAAATCAAAGAAGAAATTTTAGAAGATTTAGGTTTTCACATTCGTACACCGCTTTCCTCTTTGGTCAATCTTTCTTACTTGATGGAAAATTCATCATCACCAGATCAAGTCATGGAATATATTGACGGTTTGAAATTGTCTGTCAATGATTTATCTGTTGCTGTTAATAATTTATTGAATTTCTCTATCTTATTATCTGAAAAAGTTAAGGTCGAAGAGAATCAATTTAAAGTAGAAGAATTGACGCAACGAGTTGAACAAGTATTTAAACTCAAAGCAGACGAGAAGAATATCAAACTCAATGTTCGTGTCTTTGATAATGTTCCAGAAACACTTATTGGTGATATTAATAAAATCAATCAGGTTATTTATAACTTGATGGATAATTCTATTAAGTACACCGATAAAGGTGGAACAGTAAATATGAAATTGATTTGCAATGATGTCAAAAGCGAAGAAACAAAGTTATTCATCATTGTAGAAGATACCGGAATTGGTATGGAACAATCAATGGTCGAAGAATTGATGAATGCAGGACAATTATTAGCATTGAATTATGATGAAGAGAAGAAAACAGGACTTGGTTTAGCGATTATTAATAAGTTGACCGAAAAAATGGGTGGAACGGTAAATATTGAAAGCCAAATCGGAGTTGGTTCTAAAGTCGCTATTGATTTACCAATCAAGGTCGCATTTATCAAAAAACGTCAAGGCGAAGATAAACCGACTGCACCGCTTAAAATATTATTGGTCGAAGATCACTTCTTGAATCAAATCGCTACAAAGAAAGTATTGACAACTTGGTCAGATTTCGTAAAAGTAGATATTGCAGAAAACGGTCTTGTTGGTTATGAAAAAATCAGAGCATATCGTTATGATTTGGTATTAATGGATTTACAAATGCCTGTGATGAACGGTTTTCAATCAACCGAAAAAATCCGAGAATACAATAAAGATATACCAATAATCGCCTTAACGGCAAATTCAAGCTCACAAGAAGCAGATAAAGCAAAAGAAATTGGTATGAATGAATATATGTCGAAACCATTCAAACCACAGGATTTGTATGCGAAAATTATGAGCGTTTTATAAATATTCCTTACTAAAAAAATAAATACACCAAATATCACAAAATAAATACAAGGCTTCTTCAATCATAACTTGAAGAGGCTTTGTTATTTTTTGAGAGGTGTTTCAAAAAAATTATAGAATATATTATTTGATTACAAATTGTAACTTTAACAATATCTAAAAAATTGATAATAAGTATATTAATATTTTATTAACTGTATTTAAAAATAATTTTAAACAATAAAAATAGATTAAAATAGTTCTTTTTCGTGTAATTATTTATAACATTAGTATTAATGTATTAAATTGTTTCATTAATTTAATATATTTGACCAACACAATTATTATAGGTTGTAACTCGTCAAAGAGTAAAACAAAACAACTATTTTGATTAATAATATCAAAATGGAATAACGAAAAATATTTTAAAGCTTAAAACACTAAGTAAAAACAAAAAACCGTCTAAAGTTTATGAATTTCTATCCGTTCTTATTACAAGATGTGCAATTAGATTCAATTGCAGAAGCAGCAAAAGAAAGTCCAGGGCTTATTGAGATTATCGCAAAAGGTGGCCCTTTAGGGATTATTATCACCGTCGCTTTGTTAGCCTTATCTGTATATGCACTATATATATTTTTTGAGCGATATATGAGTATTACAAAAGCAGCTGATATTGATCAAAGTTTTATGGCAGATATTCGTAAAAATGTCCAAAGTGGAAATATTCAAGCAGCAAGAGCTTTATGTGCGAATACGGAAACTCCTGTCGCACGTATGATTGAAAAAGGGTTATCTCGTATTGGTAAACCATTAAATGATATTAATGCAGCGATTGATAATGTTGGTAATATTGAGTTAATCAAATTAGAGAAAAATTTATCGACCTTAGCAACAATCTCTGGTGCAGCTCCGATGATTGGATTCTTTGGTACCGTTACCGGTATGATTTCAGCCTTCCGTGAAATGAGTTTGACGGACAATATCACGCCAGATGTATTAGCTGGAGGTATTTATCAAGCCTTGTTAACAACAGCATTTGGTTTATTTGTGGGAATTATTTCTTTCGTCGGTTACAATTATTTAGTAGCCTTAGTCGAAAAAGTAATTTTCCAAATGGAAGCTCGTTCTTCTGAATTTATGGATTTATTACAAGAACCAGCCTAACCAATTGACAATTGACAATGCACAATTGACAATTAACAATTGGTATTTTTTCATTATCAATTGTCAATTATCAATTGTCAATTAAAAAAAAATGGGATTAAAAAAGAGAAATAAAGTCTCGGCAGAATTTAATATGTCTTCCTTGACAGACATCATATTTTTACTATTGATTTTCTTTATGTTAACATCGACTTTGGTAAGTCCGAATGCTTTAAATTTGAAATTGCCAGGTTCGAGTTCTAAAACGGTTGCACCAGCGACAATTTCAGTTTCTGTGGATACCGATAGAAATTTTTATCTAAAAACAGAAAAGGTTAATCCAGATGATTTAATCACTTTGATTCAGGGTGAAATCGACAAAGAACCAGATAAAGAAAATGTAACATTAGTTATTAATACGGACAAAAGTGTTCCGATTGAAGATGTTGTAAAAGTAATGGATGCTGCATACAAGTTAGAAATCAAAGCAATTTTGGCAACTGATCCAAATGCAGATTAGTAGAGATGTTAGACCGTTTTGCTATTAGATTGAAGATGTTAGACACTTTGGAAATAGTTTGAAGTTTGAGTTTTAATATTATTACCTCATCAAAACTATAAAACTATGTCTTTTTAAGTATTGAGATAAAAATAACTTTAGTAAAAATATGGAAACTGTTAATTTTATAAGGTTAAGAAGTCTAATATTTGAGGTTTGAAGTATAAGGTTTAAGGTATATTAAATCACAATTCAAACCTCAAAAGTGTTATAGTTTTCTAAAAATCAATATTTGATACGTCAAAATACATATTGACAACATCTAATAACAAAAACACTCAACACAATTGAAAAATGAGTATGTAAAATCTCATTGGACAAACAAAAATTAAGATTATGGATATTTCATTGAAGCAACAAGAAATTGAGTTGCATAATAAGAAAAGAGCAAGAATATTATCCATTGTTATTCATGCTTTATTGCTGATACTTTTATTAGTGATGGTCAAACAGATTCCTACGCCCGAACCAAAGCAAAATGAAGGTATTATGATAGCTTTTGGTGATCCGAATGCAGGTGGAGGTTACGAAGAACCGACCGAAGCAGAAGAAGCCGAATCAGAAGAATATGAAGAAATCGCAGAAGCTGCTGAACCCGAAGTAACGCCAGAACCAACTCCTATTCCGACTCCAACACCAACGCCTGATGCGAAAACATCAGATAATAGTAAAGAGTTGGAGATGAAAAAGAAAGAAGAGGCCAAACGTAAGAAAGCGGAAGATGCTAAGAAAAAGGCAGATGCTAAAAAGAAAGCAGATGCTAAGAAAAAAGCGGACGCAGCAAAAAAACGTAAAGCAGAAGCAAAACGCAAAGCGGATGCTGAAAAAGCACGTAAAGCCGCAGAAGCTGCTGCTAAGAAAAAAGCACTCGAAGATAAACTAAAAGGTAGTGGAAATAAACCCGGTAGTGGTGGTGGAGATAAACCCGGTAACGCTGGTGATCCAAACTCCACAAAACCTGGTGGTGGAACTGGTGGCGGAACAACTGGTTCTGGTGCGGATGTAACTGGTAGATCAGTATCAAAAAAACCGAAGCCTCCTACAAACCCTGGTGTAACAGGAAATGTAGTTATCAAAATCTGTATTGATAATAAAGGTAATGTAGTTTCGGCAAGTGTTACTCAGAAAGGAACAACAATTACAGATGCAAAAGCAAGAGCTGCTGCAGTAACTAATGCTAAACAATGGAAATTTAATACTGATGCAATGGCTCCAGATAAACAATGTGGAACTATTAGATATAATTATAAGATAAAGTAAATAACCTAAGGAAATGTTAAGAAAGGCTTATACTGTAGAGTATAAGCCTTTTGTTTTATGAAAAAGTATAATTATTGTAAAAAATTGCAAATTTGAAATTGGCTTCACAAACTATTTTTTCAACCTGATTATCAGGTTTTTACATATTTTTATTAGATAGATTTAATGATTATGAGTAATAATTTTGAATAAACGTCTTGTGTAGTTGAATTAAAATTTATTTTATGAATCAATTAAAAATCATTAAACTTGTTACATTTGCATAATAAATTATTAGAATAATAGGGATAAAATAGGATGAATACGCAAAAAACAACAATCTTAATATTTTATAGTGGAGCATTTTTGTTGCTAAGTGGTATCTTACTATTAGTGCTAAATAACTTCGGCTTTGGGCTAACAAATATTTCTTTAGTTAGTGCAGGTGCGATTTGTGGTGGAATAGGATTTTTCATGAGCAGAAGAAGCAAATATGCTTTTTGGTCAGGATTAATGCTCGTAACTATAATGGTTTTGTATTTTGGTTGGTTGACGATTATAAATGCAAATGGTTTGATGGATATGATATTAGATGGTGAGTTACAACTCAAACCTTATAATGCTATACATCAACAAGCCGCTTCGTTTATATTCGCAATGGCTGCCTGGGCTTTGGCAATCATCACTTCAATGACGCAGTTTGTTCGTGCTTATGCAGTCGGTGACGAGTTGGAGAATAGAAATATGAAACAGGAAGATATTTAGATTATATATTTTATAAATATTTTGAGCCGCATGAGTTTTTGAAAAATTCATGCGGCTTTTGTTTTTATGAAAATAAATTTCATCTTTCCGTATAAGTCTTTATATTGAGAACTGATATTAATCTCAAGCAAAAACATGGAAAAAATAACCTATCCGTTATTACACTTTCAATTAAACGATAACGCTGTTTTAGGCATTTTGGTGGGTACAGACTATCAAGTGGTAGATAAAGATTTGCGTAATGTAAAATCTACGTTGACGAATCAACTACAACGAAACTATAAGAAGTTTGAGGATTATCCTTATATGGATATTATCAAGCCTAAAATGAAAATAATTGAGGTAAAAGTACGACCGACTTATCGTGAAGAAAGTGGTGCTTATCCGTTGCCGACTTCGCTAAAAGTACCGATTGTGACGGTTTATGGCGAAACGAAACATGGTTATTACGAATGTTATTTGCCGATGTTCAATGAGAGTTTTTATTATTATGAACAAAAGCAGTTTCAAACGTTGGTATCGCATTTTGCGATGAATTACCTTAATCAACAACCGCCAAATTTTATTTATCGTCAGATGACCATTGAGAAACCTCAATTAGATGAAGTGATACTTAAAATAAAGGAAAATACAACAAATTGGGGCGATTGGAATTTTGAGCGACAATATGAAACGTTGGCTCGATTGGCAGAAAAATATCCTTATTCTAAAAAAATTCGTAGAAATATTTCTGCTTTTCCAGAAGCTGCTTGGGAATTGGACGACAAGGTGAATGAAGTCGTTGATAAGTTGGTCAACAATAGAGCAAATGTATTGATTGTCGGCAAATCTGGAACTGGAAAAACTTCTGTTTTGCGTCAAGCAATTAAGAAAATAAATAATAATAAAAAACAGAAATTAGATTTTTCGTTTTGGCAAATTATGCCGCAACGGATTACGTCAAGTGCCAAATATCTGGGCGAATGGCAAGAAGCTTGTGAAGCATTAGTTGACGATTTGGAGGCTGCAAATGGTATACTTTGGGTTGTGAATTTTGTTCGATTATTGCAAATTGGAGGTGCAAGTCCTGAAGTTAGTATAGCAGCATTTTTAACACCTTTTTTGCAAGAGGGAAAGTTACAGATATTAGGTGAAGCGACGCAAGAAGAGTTGGATTCGATGCGACGATTATTACCTGGTTTTGTGGAAACTTTCCAAATCGTTCAGTTAGAAGAATTGCCTGAAAAGAAGGTGTATAATATTTTGGATAAGTTCGCTGAGTTTTGTCGCCGAAATCTAAAAATTGATATTGATAGAAAAGCGATTGAGTTATCGTATCGTTTATTGATTCGTTATTATCCGTATCAATCTTTTCCTGGTAAAGCGATTCGATTTTTGGGACAATGTGTTAGTGTTGCTCAAATTGCGAAACAAAAAGAAATTGGAACAAACGAAATTATTGCCAATTTTGTAAAGTCAACTGGTTTGCCAGAATTGTTTTTGCGTGATGATATGTTATTGGAAATTAAGGAATTAGAACATTATTTTTCTAATAAAATTATTGGACAACCTGCGGCAATTCGGCATTTAACAAATGTTGTAAAAATCTTTAAAGCTGGTTTAAATAATCCGTATAAACCGATTACAACTATGATTTTTGCGGGCCCAACTGGTGTCGGAAAAACGGCTTCAGCAAAGGCTTTGGCAGAATATTTTTTTGGAAAAGGGCAACAACGTTCACCCTTGATTCGGATTGATATGAGTGAGTTTCAACATGCAGGACAAATCGCTCGGTTTATTGGTGCTGGTCGTGAAGTTGGAAAACTGGTACAAGATATTCGAGAACGTCCGTTTTCGGTGTTGTTGTTAGATGAAGTGGAAAAAGCTGATCCTGCGATTTTTGATGCGTTTTTGTCGGTTTTGGATGAAGGCATGTTGGTTGATGCGTTTGGTCGAATCACGAATTTCCGAAATACAATTATCATTATGACAACGAATTTAGGTGCATCAAACCGTCAATCTATTGGTTATGGAAGTGGAATGCCAGATGAAGCAGCCTACGAATCAGCAATTGGCAAATATTTTCGCCCAGAATTTGTGAATCGTATTGATTCGATTGTGATGTTTAATGCTTTGAAAGCAGATGATATTCGTCAAATAACGAAAATCGAATTGGAAGCAGTAAAAAAGCGAGAAGGTTTTGTGAAGAATAATTTGATTTTGAAGTTTTCAGAGCGTATTTATGAGCATTTATCGAAAGTCGGTTTTGATGAACGCTATGGTGCGAGACCGCTTCAACGTGCTGTCGAAAGTGAAATTATCGCTCCGTTGGCAACTTGGTTGATTGAAAATCCTACTGAGAGTTTGACTTTAGAAATTGATTATGATAAGGAGTTGAAAGTAGAAGTGAGCTAAGACAGTCAACTGATGACTTTGAGTCATCAGTTGACTGTTAAACTTAGGTGTGCTGCAATTTTGGAACATTCACCAATTTCCAAAAACCATAGATTCCATGAGAAACAACTCCAATGACAATTCCTAATAACAAAATGTCTTGAATTCCAAAGAATACTACAAATCCAATAGACAACGGAATGGCAATAAAAATCCAAGTGATAAGTCCAACTTTCTGATTTCGAGCAACGCTTCCTAATGCAATTGTTCCAAAAAATACGATACTAAATAAACTTGCTAATTGCCAAAAATTCCAAGTTTGTTCATTGTTAATATACATTAACAAGAGTAAAAATAAGAGCAATGAACCGATAACAATGTACATATCATGGATGCGAATTTTTGAAAATTCTCCTTCTTTTTTCTCCCGAAGGTTGATGTTGAAATAATCAAAAATCGGTAACATATTTGCCCAAAATGGATTTTCAGGATTGACATTATTTGTTGTTCCATATTTGATTTTAATATCATCTCTTTCAGGCTGAAATGTTCCGAATAATTTGTCCCAAAAGACGAAAGTTCCACCATGATTTTTGTTGATATATTCAGGGTTTTTGCCGTGATGAACTCGATGATGTGAAGCTATTTCAGTACGAGACATTTTTTTATAAAAAAAAGTCATTCTCCGCTAAGAGAATGACTTATAAAAAATCAAAAAGAAACTCAAATCGAACTATTTAAGTTCGTTTTATATCTTTGTAAATCAGTTATTTGTGCTTTTGAAAAAGTTAGAAGTCGAAGTTTTTCCGACTTCTAAACAAGATACATAAAACACTGATTTTTTTATATTTTATTGAAATTAAGGGCTCTTTATGATTCTATGTGGTTTACAGTAGCGGCTGCTTTAGCTGCCGTATGAGTTTGTGATATTTTCGGCAGCCCCGAGGACTCGGGGCCGTTACTTAGCATCAAAATATTCAAAACCACGTAAAATCATAAAGAAC
>JBGCFH010000206.1:0-4159 GCA_045106825.1 Saprospiraceae bacterium
GTCTTGATAAATCCGTTTTGCGGAAGCGTATAATTTTGATGGTTCGCCAAGATGACGTTTTCCGAAAGGATGTAAATAAATCGTTGCACCTTGTTTGGCTAAAGCCCAAGCACCTCCAGCATGATCGAAGTGAATATGTGTGATAAAAACATGTTGAATATCTGATAATTTAAATCCACAACGTTCGACTTCCTTTTCCAAATTGCTATTAACAGAATGTGGACCAGTTTCAATCAAGACAACGCCTTCACTCGTTTCTACCAAAAACGCAGCAATCGCTTCATTTAATCCTAAAAATTTAAGATCTAAAATATGTATCATTTTATATAATTGTTTTATGTTTGAATGTTCAATTGTTTGAGTGTTCAATTGTTCTCTTAACATTAAAAGATTAAAACAATTAAAATTTATGCAAAATATCACTTTTACACAAGCTAAAACGGCAAATGATTTACATCAAATTTTAGCTTTACAGTCGGCTAATTTACCACAAAATATTTCTAAATCAGAATTAGCAAATGAAGGATTTGTTACCGTTCAACATTCGTTTGAACTCCTCAAAGCAATGAATACACCTTATTCACATATCATTGCAAAAGATGGTGAGGAAGTTATCGCTTATGCTTTAGTGATGCTTCGTGATTTTGCGGATAGGATTCCTGTCCTATTTTCGATGTTTGAAATGATTAATCAATCCATTTACAACGATAATTTAGTCCATGATTCTACTTACTTTGCTATGGGACAAGTTTGTATTGACAAAGCTTATAGAGGAAAAGGAATTTTCAAAAAATTATATCAAACAATGCAAAAATATTATTCCAATGACTTTCATTATCTAATTACAGAAATCGCTGCTCGAAATCCACGTTCGTTAAAAGCACATGCAAAAGTTGGTTTTGAAGATTTGAAAATCTTTACAGATGAAAAAACTGGTGAAGTTTGGCATTTGGTAATTTGGGATTGGAATAGAAATATTTGAAAATCGGTCGATGATTGATGTAAAAAATAAAAAGGACAAATACATTTTCGGTATTTGTCCTTTTTGGTTTTGATGCTAAAAATCAAACATTCAAATAACTCATTAGAGAATCATAACGTTCTTTCAAATCGTCCATATAATCAGATTCTTGATAGGATGCTTTGATAGAATAATTGAAACGTTCGTAAGTTGCGACCAAACGACTCACTTCTCTTGTATTAAATTTTAAGGTAACTTCTAAATTAATTGAATTGGCTTGAGACAAAATATTAGAACTTAAAATAGTCGCTTGTTCGTATTCTGCCAAACGTGCGATTTCAGATAAAGAATAATTACGACGATTCACTTCCAAAACTAAAACACTTCCAGGTTCCGCCAATGAAGCTGATTTTGCAAAATGAGTCAATAAATTTTCCAATGTAATTACACCTAACAAATTTTCATTTTCATCAATAACAGGAACGATAGACAATTGAAATCGAACAGCCGTTTTTACAATTTCATAAATATGTTCGTATTCATCAACTGAAGTATGTTGCTTCGTTATCGGATGTTCTGCTATCGGAACTTCTGCATTAGAATAATCCAATACTTCATCTTCTGATATCAAACCGACATAACGACCTTTATCTACGACAGGCAAATGTCGGACATGAAAATCTAACATCCAATTTAACGCTTTTTCGCCTGTATCGGTCATCTTCATTGGCGGAATCAAAGACGACATTATTTGTTTGGCAACCATGTTTATCAGTTTGTAGTTATCTGTCAGTATGAGAACCGACTTTATTAAAACGTTCCCATTAGTTGATTGTTGCAATATAATGGATTAGACGTAGATTGATAACTATAATTGCATTATTTGACTTGTTTCCAACAATAAGTGGGTTTTATCTGAAAGAGTCAAGTATAAATACAAAACCGTGTCAATTTCAAAATTGACACGGTTTTCCTCTAAAACTTCACCTCTCGTTGTAACTCTTCTCCTGTCATAAAGTCATACAACGTTAATCTACGAATTTCATAATGTGCTAACCAAAACGAACGTAATGCATTCATATAATTTCGACGACGTTTGTCCTGTTCTGCTATCGAAATATTTAATTCCGTAACACCGATTTTACCGATTAAATAGCGTTTTTTTTTATTGTCTAAATTCTTTTGAGAAACCTCATAAGTACGTTCTGCCAACTTCGCTTGTGTTCTTAACAAATCAAACTGCTGTACACGTAAACGAATATTTTGCTCAAAATTGATTCTATCTTGTTCCACTTGCATTTGAACGACCTTCAGGTTTGACTCCGCAATTTGTCGTTCAGATTCTGCTTTTCCCCAATCCATAATCGGTACACTCAATCGTAAGGTCAACTGTTCTTGATCAAGCGGAGAAGTATAAGCACCTGCAAATGTTGGATCGGTTTGCGAAAAACCAACTCGTCCAGATACTTGAATATCCACACCATTTTCACCAATTGCTCGATCCACATTTTGTTCTGCCACCAGTTGTCGTCGTTCAAAATCCAAAATATCACTTCGATTTTTCAACGCATATCCCAAGGCTTTATCTACATCAATATCAAAATCTGGAATTTCAATTGGAGGAACTAAATTGAAATCTACTTGATTTTTAATACCTAAAAAATTTCTCAAATTTTCTGTGCTTTGTTGCAAGTCCAATGTCGCTTGTGACAAAGCAGCGTCAACACCCATTTTTGAAATCTCAACTTGCAACAAATCCGTTTCTGCAATTTTACCAACCGAAAAACGACCTTGAGCGATTCGATATAATGTATCAGCATTTGCCAAATCTTTTTGTGTCGCACTCAAACTAATTTGAGCAATATAGACCTGAAAAAATAAACCAGCTGCTTCTGTCGCTACAGCTTCCATATTTTCAGAATAGTTTCGTTTTGCTAAATCAAATTCTAACGGAGCGATTTTTTTATCCCATTTGAAGCGATTAAAACCAAAAATCGGCTGTGAAAAACCAACCGTAATTGGATTCGATAAATAAGACGTAGAAGAGTTTGTACCAAAAAAATCAATTCGTTCCAAACCAGTCGAAGCGAAGACTGTTCCACCAGTTTTTGCAATCCGTTGATTTAGAGAAACACTTGCTCGGTTTTGAAGAAAACTCTGTGGAATGAACTCAATTCCACCATCAGGCAACGTAATCGGATTAATTGTACGATTCAAACTCGGTAACGTCGCATCAAACGCTAATTGTGGTTTATAATCTGCCTCAAATGACCGAAAAACCCAATAATTATTCGATAATTGCGTTTGTGAAATCAATACATCTGGTGCATCACTTTGTGCGAGTTTGATGGTTTCATCAAGTGTTAGTGTTAGTGTTGCTTTTTCTTGGCTTTCGCCAATGATAGATACGAAAAGAGAAAGTATTAGTAGGATATATTGTAGATTCATTGTTATTTTTAAAATTATTCGTCACGCTGAATTTGTTTCAGTATCTTCTAAATTTTAAAGTATAAATCTTGTAAAAATTACAAAACTAAAATTGAAAATTTAATTAAAATCTCAACTTTAAATCTTAGGAGATGCTGAAATAAATTCAGCATGACGGAATTTCATTTAGGTTTTATATTGTAAAAATGCCATTAATCATTTCTAAGAGCCTTAATTGGATCAAAAAACGCAGCTCTTCGAGCAGGAATAATTCCGAAGATTAAACCAACTGTTGCGGCAACGCCAAATGATAAAACAATTGACCAAGTCGAAACAACCGTTGGAATTTCCGCAGCATTCGCAATCGTTCGAGCAGCAAAAACACCTAATAGAACACCGATTAATCCACCAAGTAAGCTAATGACAATAGATTCAAACAAAAATTGGTAAACAATATCTGTACGAGTTGCACCTAAGGAACGACGAATTCCGATTTCTTTAATCCGCTCCAGAACTGAAGCCAACATGATATTCATAATTCCGATTCCACCAACCAACAACGAAATTCCAGCGATAACTGCTAAAACCATATTGAACGTATCTTGTGTTTTTTGTTGTTGTTGCAATAATAATTCTGGTACTTGAATATTATAATCTTTAACTTCTTCGTGTCGTCTGTTGAGCATTCGGGCGATAACCGTTGCTGTAGCTTGAAGTTTGTCGGAGTCTTTTACTCTCACAACCAGCCTATCTAATTGATGATAATTACTG
>JBGCFH010000207.1:0-14391 GCA_045106825.1 Saprospiraceae bacterium
CTTTATGATTCTATGTGGTTTACAGTAGCGGCTGCTTTAGCTGCCGTATGAGTTTGTGATATTTTCGGCAGCCCCGAGGACTCGGGGCCGTTACTTAGCCTCAAAATATTCAAAACCACGTAAAATCATAAAGAACCAAAAATCTTTAGAAGTTTATTGATTAAATCAACAAGAATTCCTTTTCTACCCTTAATTAAGTCAATTCCATCTGATTGATTTGAACGATTTAATCCATAAACATTTATAGACGTTTTGCCCATCTTACTATGGTTTCGTTCCTTGATTATTCCTTTTGGTGTAAAATATAAATGTTTATTAACATCATCAATTTCAGGATTGAGTAACAACCGCTTTTCTTTAGATAAAATATTTGAATTAGCTTGAAATTTCTCAAATTGAAACTCATCATTTGTATCAATAAATCCTTCTTTTTTTAAATCATCAGAAACTCTCGTATTTTCATCTTCTAAAGGAAATTTATTTGATTTGTAAGTCGAATTATTACAGACTTCACAAGCTAATAGTAAATTTGTCCATTCGTAACCTAACCAATAATATCCTTTATGTTCATTTTTTGGAATACCTTTTATCCCATTTTTCGGACGATAATGTTCAATTCTTGGTGTTGAATTAGAAACCTCGATTTTTCCTTCACAATACGCACACTTACTTTTGTATAATGTTATTAAAGTATTTCTAACTTCTTTATCATTATATGGTTTGCCAATATTCTTGCCAGGTTCTTTTTCTGAAATCCTCTTTTTTAAATGTTTCTTAATCGTATCGTCATCAAGAATAGTCGGTTTAGTTACCTTTAATTTATCAATTTTAATCATGGGAATTATTGGTTTAAGTTTTCTGAATATTTACGTTGAAGTTCTGCCTCTTTTTCAAAAACAATTTTGAGTTTACTTCCCAATTCCAATAATTCATGTTCATTAGATTCAAGTCTAATATCAGCTCTTTGCTCTTCTGTCAAATAATTATCATCGAATATTTGAGAATGTGTCAAAAGGTCTAAAGACCAATCTTCGATTACTTTTCCGCTATATTCTCCCTCAATTATTGTTTCACTATTTTGAACGTCTAATTTAAAAATCTTAATTTTTTCATTATCAACTCGGTCATCTTTTACTGCACCATCAATCAAAATTGGGCTGTGAGTTGTTACAAAAAATTGAATATTTGGAAATTTACTATGTAATTTTCCACAAATACTTTTCTCCCATTTTGGATGTAAAAATAAATCCAGTTCGTCAATAAGGACAACGGCTTTCGTTTGTTTTAAGTCTTTTAGAGATTTGATAGGCTGATTATCATTTATCGTTTTCCGTTCATCTGAATTATTTTTTATCAAGTGTTTTAACAAATCAACAATCAAAGTCATTGTACTTTGAAAACCTTGCGATAACTCCTTAAATCTTTTTTCTTCATCATGTATAATGAATGTGACTTTTTCAGATGAAACATTTATTTTCAAATCCTCTAAATCTAATAAATCACTAAGAATAGAGGTTATATCTTTCACCTTGAAATATTTTTTTTCACCTCTATCTTTTGCCTCGTACTCTTTTAATTTTATAGATTTTAACCAAGCATCAATATTAGTCATATAGGCATTATTATCAAAAAGAGTAGAAAAATCAAGTAAATATTTTTCATCTGAAATTTCTGTTTTATTCCGAGATGTTCCATACGCATAGGCATTATTCAAATACCTTACATCGTTTTTAATATTAAAATCTTGACCTTGATTATCTACAATCCATGCTTCAAAGTTTGGCGAATTATCCTCCAAGATTTTACTGATAATTGCAATGGTGTCTTTAGAAGCAACTTTATCTATGTAAGATTTTTTTAAGGTTATTAATAATGCTTTTAAGAAAATACTTTTACCCGTTCCGTTTTCTCCCAATAAAAAAATAAACCTTTTATTAGATAAATCTTTTAGTTCTATTTCTTTGATAGTATAGAAATCTTTAATAACTATATTTTCTAAAAAACGATTATCTACTACTGTTCCTCTTTCAATAATTTCTTTAGATTTCTCTTTGGACATTTCTTTTTCATCTTTGTTCATTTTAAATGCCCAAGAAATAAATTGGTCAATTTCTAACATTAAAGTAGTTCCCGATAGAAGATTTTTTTGTTCTATTTTTTTTAATTTTTGATTATATATAACAGACACATAATCTTCTAAAATTTCTGATTGAACTATTTTATTAAAAGCCTTGAACTCTTTTCCTAATGTTTTTTTTCCATTAATTTCATTCAAAATATTTGATTCTATTTCAAATATTTGAATCGCTTGTTGTTCTTTGATATTATAAAAAGTATAAATTTCAGGTTCATTATATGCGATTAATTCCGTGATAGAAGAGCGTCCAAAAAATTTAATTTTATATCTATCTTGTTTTAATGCTCTATCAATTCGTTTATCTACAGCTATATTTTTATCTATCAAAAAATTAATTTTATTGAGATAAATTTCCCAAGTATAACTTCGTTCTTTTTTACCTTTTGCTCTTGCTAAGGCTAAATTATTAGTAGTTAATGAATGAAGATTATCACACATTTTTTCAAAACCATATTCACCTTCAAAAAAATCTTTTTCATCTTCAAAATTTCTATTTCTAACTTTTTCAAAAAAGACATTAAAGAAATTATATCGTTTTTTACAAACGTTTTTTCATCAAACCATTTTTTAGCAGGATGGTTTTTGAAATCTTCAAGCCAATACTCTAACAATTGCTTATTCATAATTTTACATTTAATTCTAATCCAGTAAAGGGCAAATACTTTTTTCAAAGATACGTTATCATAAATAAAATTCACAAAATCAATTCCTCTAAGATAACTTCCGCATCAACAACCTCATTCGCATACGAATTTCTAACAATTCCATGATTTGTAATAAAAGTCAAAAAGACTTGCTTTTTTGTTCCTGTAAAGGTTATAAATCGTTGACGTTTTTTTAGTAATTGTTCATAATAAGACTTAGTAATTGTAAAGTTATCAGCGTAAAATTTAATTTCACAAAGATTAATTGTATTGTCTTTTCTATCAATAATTAAATCAATTTGAAAACCATCTATTTCAGTTGATTTTGCGACTCGTAAACCGTAGATTTCCGTATAAACGGCAGTGATTCCTAATGCCTTTTTGATTTCATTAATGTGTTTATGACACAAATTTTCAAATGCAAAACCTGACCAAATTTTATACGCTTGACTTGCTGCTAATTGTTGCCACAAACCTTTGGTGTATTGACGATTTGGTTTTATAAAGCGATGATGAAAAATCGAATATTCATCAATTAAACGATAAATCGAACCTCTTTTTTTATTACCAAAAGGTATCGTTTCTGTGATAAAATCAGATACTAATAATTCTTGAATCGCACGTTGATAACTACCTGATGATTTAATTTTAAAATGTTCTAATATTTCAGAACGAGTAAAACCTTGTTGTTTAGTCGATAATAATCCAACAATTGCTTGGTGAATATCTGCATGATTGAATAAGGCTTGATACAAGTTTTGATATTCATTTCGCAAAATACCTTGTGGAGCAAAACAAATTCGCTCAATCGCAGTCGCAAAGCTTTCGCCTTTCCGTAAGTTTTCCAAATAGAATGGAATTCCGCCCAAAGTCATATATACTTTAGCGACTTCTTGCGTCGTTAATCGCAAATGTTTACTATCTAAAAACGCTTTTGTTTCAGCTAAAGTGAATGGATGTAAATGAATAATTTCTGTAACTCGATTATGCAAACCGCCTTTATCATTTAAGATTTTTTTTGTAATCCAAGAGGTTGCCGAACCGCAAATTACCAATAAAAAATGTTTCTCTTTCGATAAATAATCATTCCAAAAGTGAGCTAACATCTGAACAAAACCCGAACGAGGAGAAGCAACCCAAGGCAATTCGTCTATGAAAATAACTTGTTTTTGAGTTGTATCTAATGTTTTCAAATAGGCTTTTAATTGTAAAAAAGCCATTTGCCAATTTTGAATCGTTTTTGGGATAAAACTGCCATCGTATTCCGCTAACTTAATTCCAAAATTGACTAATTGTTGTGTCGTATTTCCATTCTGAATTCCTGTTAAACTAAAACAGTATTTATCTCGTAATAACGTATCAACTAAATAGGTTTTTCCAACTCTACGTCTTCCTGTTACTGCCAAAAATTCCGAACGTTCAGAATTTAATAATAAGTCTAACTTTTTGGTTTCTGCTTTTCGTCCTATCATTTTTTAGAAAAATATGTTTCGAGATAATACCAAATATAATGCTTTATTTGGTATTATCTACCTAAAAAACATAGATAATACCAAATATAAATGCTTATTTGGTATTATCTAAAATCCTTTTTCCCAACTTCCGTCAAATACGGAAACAACATTGACAATAAAATCGTCGCTTGTCTATCAATATATTCCTCATTGATTATTGCTTTTTGATACAAAGAAGAAGCGTATAAGCAAGTGTTATTAGAATAAACAATACACGAATTGAAAAATTGATTTTGGAAAGTGTTTAAAAATTGCTCTTCAGAAAATTAAAAAAGTATATAAGAGACTGCTGATTTTATGTAATTTTTATTTTTTAGAAACTCTTTATCAATTTGTAATTCTTGTTTAATTTTTTGAGTAAATTTGAAGTGAAATGATCATTTTATTAATCATTAAAATAAAAATTCATGAAACGATTTAGCTTGTTATTATTACTCTTAATTATTCCATTTTTTGTAATTGGACAGAGTGTTAAAATTAACGATGGAGAGGTTTTAGTTAATAAAGAACCATATTGTTTGGTCGAAGGTGAAAAAGACTTTCCCAAAGATTTTATAATTAAAGCATTGGACGGAACGGTATTGTTGTCCGTAAAGCAAGAATTTGTTCCAGCTACGGAACAAATTTCTTATACTTATTTCATAATAAAAAATCACCTTAATGAGGAAGAATTTCAAATTGACCAACAAATTGGAAATGCTGTGAAACTTATCATTAGAAGTCTATATAAAAATGAAGTAATTGTTGATAATACGATAGATGAGGCAGGATTGAAAAAGTACAAAACAAAAAATGCAGGTGATTTTAAAGAAAAATATGAGAAAATTGCAAAAATAGATAATCCTTCAAAACCAAGTAATGATAAGGAAGGTGAGGAAGAAACAAAAGATGAACTCACCGAACGAGATAGAAATGATAACATTTATATTTTTGGAAAAACCATCAAACAAGGAACAACAGAAATCGGAAGCTATAAGAAAGAAGCAAAAGCTCTACAAGGACAAATTATAGATGTTTTTATAATATATGATGTTAATAATCGCTTGATTGCTCGTGCTGAAAAGGGGCAGTTTGGAGAAGTCATCGCTTGTGTTACTAAAAAAGATAATGAGAAAAGGACTTTGACAACAACATCTAATTTGGATAGCAGTGTGATTGAAATAATCGTCAAAGAATTAATTGAATATATGTATCTATAATATTTTAACAGAAAAGCATCGAAGATCTTTATCTTCGATGCTTTTTTTTTCAAGACTTAATAATCGTTATAATCCTCGTCATCATCAATGTATTCATAATTGATTTTGGTACGCTGTCGATTTTTCTGAGATTTTGATGAAGTATTGTTAGAGTTTTCTTCATCTGTAAAACGCTGTTTTCGCTTTGATTTATAGTTGACTTGAAAATCACCTTCTTCAAAACGTGTGTAATTTGACTTCAAATTACGGTACTTTACTTTAGTCTTTGGTTGCAACGTTGACTTTTTTTTGCCTTGTTGCTTTTTACTCTGTCGCATGATTAATAAATACGATTTTAATTAACAATAGATTATAAAATAGGAAAAACGACAATAACTTTTTATTGTTTCATTTTTGCCTTAATACTTTTTGTAGTGTGCGGAACAGCTTTGAGTCTGCGTTTATCAATCAATTCGCCTGTGACAATACAGATGCCATAAGTTTTGTTTTGAATCCGCAAAAGTGCATTTTCTAAGTCCCGAATAAACCGATTTTGACGCTCTGCCATTTTTGATAAATAATCTCGCTCGTAAGACAAAGAACTCTCATTAATATTATTAAATCGATTAGAATCATTAGATTCTATATTTGATAATTCCTGTGTTATCGTTTTAAACTCACTTTTTACTTTCGTTAATTTTTCTTCTATACTGACTTTAAATTCTGCTAAGTCTTTGTCTGAGTATCGAACAATTACATCTTGACTATTCATATTTATACTTATTTGTAGTGAGTTACAATTTATTTATTGAGATTTATAGAGAAACAGTTAGAAATTTTTATTCATAAAAACTCATTCGTTCTAAATTATACTCATAATTTGCAACTTAACTTGATTAATAAAATTTGGGTTTGAGTGGTTTTACATACAATAATGATTATTTTTTATCAAAAAATCAATAGTAATAACTGAAAAAATGAAAAATATATGTTAAATATTTTGTTAAAATTGCTATGTGGGTTTAAAAAGATTTTTAAATAAGAAAATGATGATTTTTATTTATAAAATAAGTTGATACTGATTTTTGTATTGAAGAGAAATGAAATCTAAAATAATTATATTTCCAATCAATTCAATCTCAATGACTTAAAGGCATAGTGTGATTTTTACAACTTATTTATATAGCTTTCTATATATTTTTGATTAAATATCGAATTACTCTATTAATAATACCTTAATAATGTGATTATTTTTATAATTTTGCGGTCGTTTTACAAAATGTATTTAACAATTTTTTAAGGTTTTAACAAAAATCCAAATTATAAAACAGTATTATTAGATGGGAACTTTATTATTAGGAATTGCAGGTTTAGGTGCTATTGCTTTGGCTTTCATGGCTTGGCAATCATCATGGGTAGGAAAACAAGATGCGGGAAGTGAGAAAATGGCTCGTATCGCTAAATACATTGCAGATGGTGCAATGGCTTTCTTAAAAGCAGAATACAAGATTTTATCAATCTTCGTTGTATTGGTTGCTGTATTATTAGCTTTCTCGGCTGATGAAGCAAATTCAAGTGCGTTAGTTGCTGTATCATTTATCGTTGGTGCGATTTGTTCTGCTTTAGCAGGATTTATCGGAATGCGTGTTGCGACTAAAGCAAACGTAAGAACGACAAACGCAGCTCGTACAGGTTTAAGTCACGCATTGAAAGTAGCTTTCCGTGGTGGTGCAGTTATGGGATTAGGTGTTGTTGGATTAGGTTTATTAGGTTTAGGTATTCTATTGTTAATCTACACAAACATGTATGATGTTGCTGCAGATGGTCAAATGAACAGAATCTTAAATATAATCACAGGATTTTCATTTGGTGCATCTTCTATCGCATTATTCGCTCGTGTTGGTGGTGGTATTTATACCAAAGCTGCAGATGTTGGAGCAGATTTAGTAGGTAAAGTAGAAGCTGGTATTCCTGAAGATCACCCATTAAATCCTGCAACTATTGCAGATAATGTTGGTGATAATGTTGGTGATGTTGCTGGTATGGGAGCGGATTTATTCGAGTCTTATGTTGGTTCTATCATCGCTACAATGGTTTTAGGTTTAGCAATGATGGACGGTTCGGGTGTTTCTGCTTTTGCAGAAGGTTTTGATGGTTTCGGCCCTATTGTATTGCCGTTAATGTTAGCTGGTGCTGGTATTGTAACTTCTATCATTGGTACATTCATGGTAAATGTAAAAGAAGGTGGAAACCCACAAACTGCATTAAACATTGGTGAATTTGGTTCTACAGGTATTTTAATTGTAGCGTCTTTCTTTATCATAACAAATGTTTTACCGGAGACTTGGACTTTAGGAACAGGTGTAGAGGCTATTGATTATACAGCAATGGGTGTTTTTTATGCCACTATCATTGGTGCATTGGCAGGTGTTGGTATTGGTTTGATTACAGAATATTATACAGGTTTCGGAACTCGTCCTGTAAGAAGTATCGTAAATCAATCAGCGACTGGTTCAGCGACAAACATTATCGCAGGTTTAGGTGTAGGAATGCAATCAACAGCAATTCCAATTATCATCTTAGCAGCAGCTATCGTTGGAGCACATCACTTTGCAGGTTTGTATGGTATCGCAATCGCAGCAGTTGGTATGTTAGCAAATACAGGAATTCAGTTAGCAGTTGATGCTTACGGACCGATTTCTGATAACGCTGGTGGTATCGCTGAGATGGCTGAATTACCAAAAGAAGTTCGTGAAAGAACGGATAAATTAGATGCAGTTGGTAACACAACAGCAGCGATTGGTAAAGGTTTCGCTATTGGTTCAGCGGCTTTGACAGCTTTAGCATTGTTTGCAGCATTTATGACAACCGCAAATATTGATAATATTGATGTTGCGAATCCAGTTGTAATGGCTGGTTTATTCTTGGGTGGAATGTTACCATTCTTATTCTCTTCTATGGCTATGGATTCTGTTGGAAAAGCAGCAATGGATATGATTCAAGAGGTTCGTCGTCAGTTCAAAGATATTCCAGAATTACGTGCAGCATTGGACGTAATGAAGAAAAACGAAGGAAAAGAATCAAGCGAATGGTCAGCAGCTGATAGAGCTATTTTTGATGCAGCAGATGGAAAAGCAGAATATGGAAAATGTGTTGAGATTTCGACAGCAGCTTCTATCCGTGAAATGGTTGTTCCAGGTTTAATGGCTGTTACAGTTCCTGCATTAATTGGTTTCGCAGGTGGAGCTTAAATGTTAGGTGGATTGTTAGCAGGTGTTACCGTTTCAGGTGTATTGATGGCGATTTTCCAATCAAACGCTGGTGGTGCTTGGGATAATGCTAAGAAAATGTTTGAAGATGGTGTTGAAGTAAATGGTAAGATGACTTACAAAGGTTCTGAAGCTCACAAAGCAGCAGTTGTAGGTGATACAGTTGGTGATCCTTTCAAAGATACTTCTGGTCCTTCATTAAATATCTTAGTGAAATTAACTTCTATCGTTGCTTTAGTTATCGCTCCGTTTATCGCTGAAAAACCAGCAACAACAACTGGAACAAATGAAGATAATACGAAGATAGAAACAGTTGAGCCAGTTCAAGATAAGACAATTGGTGAAAATACTTACCAAATCAAATAATTGATTTAATATTAAGATGTTAGATTTTAGACATCTTGTTTAATAATAAAAGCCTTCTTCGATTTGGTTCGAAGAAGGCTTTTTTGTTATTTATTCGTTTTATCATTCTTTCGTTTCCTCTTTATCTTCAAAAACATCATAAATGTCTTTCACATTTTTTACATTTTCATAAATATCTTTTAGCATAATTGTTTTATCAATAGAATATAATTGGATTTCAGCATCCAAACCTATTGCCGTTCGCATTTGCCAATAAGTTGAACTTTCTCTATAAAAACTTTCTACTAAATATTTATCAGAAGAAATCAGCACGTATTCTTTAAAAGACGGTAAAGAACGATATTTCAAAAATTTCTCACCTCTATCATAAGATTCCGTTGATTTTGATAAGACTTCTACAACTAAACTTGGATTAACAACAATATCATTTCTATCCTTATACATTTCGGGTTCATCACAGATTACCATTGCATCAGGGAAAACACCATGGTCGTAATCTTCTAAATAGACTTTTAAGTCAATCAAATTTTCACAATCACTTCCATCTAATAGATTGCCTAAAATTCTATTTATTTTAGCAATAATTCTACTATGGTTGATTGTTCCACCAGCCATAGCGACTATTTCACCATTACGAAACTCAAACTTACCTTCCAAAGTCGGTTCTAAATCCAAGTATTCTAATAATGTATATCGCTTATTCTTTTCAACTAACTTTTCTGCTGCACCCATTTATATTGATTTTAAAAGTAATAACGTAATTTACAAATTAAAATTCCATTTTACAAATGAATGAAATTACCCAAATCTTCTATAAGCAGCCAATAATCGTTCTGGTAATTCTTCTCTACAAGCCTGTAAATAATCTTGATAAGAACAAGGAATCAAACGATGTCTACGTTGACGTTTATCTTTTACAGGTACTTCCATCCACCAACGATCACTTCGGTTACTTTTCCAAAAAGTAATTTGATAATGATGTTGTTTAAAATCAACAATATATTCAGTGAAATTTCCAATTGATATTGGATAATCATGTTTTCGATTGTAAAAACCATACAAGAAATACCACAAAATTTGACTTACAACTTGTGCTGTTTGATGATTCAAATCTTTACTTAAATCGAAGCCAAATACACCGAAAGAAGTCAACTTATCACTCATTCCTGCATAATAAGCTAACTGACAAGCATCTTCCGTAAAAATTCCTGATGGAGAAGCGATTTCGCAACCTGGTACTTCAATCTTCTTTAGCACAGATAAATTCATCGCAACCATATCTGCATCACGAATCACAGGTTCTGTTTCCCCCAAATTATTACGAATATGTCCAAGACGTAAATATTCAAAATGATGTTTATCAAAATAACTCAAAACTCGTTTATCCACATAATGTGATTGATAGCCAATCATACTTAAATTAAACAAGTTCTCTTCAGAAGTTGCCAATATTTCATCTATAAGCAACGTATCTTTTCGACGCTTATCCATGATAAAAGGAATCCGTTCGTCCATTATCACAATATTAGTCAATCCATTGTAAGCCTTATATTGTGAAAACGTATTTTCAAATTTTTTACCAATAATAATCGGTAAAATTCCTTTTGATAAAAGATGCTTTAATACTGTATCAATATTCTTTTGAGTAGCTTTTTTTAAATTTCCTAAATCTGCAATTTGTAGATTTTTAAAATGTTGATTCATAGAATAAAAAAAAGGTCGAACAGCATTGAAATTGTTATCCAATCCTATTAAAGCTATCTTCGTATGTTCCAATTCAGGAAAAGTTGTAACATAAAAATCCAAGGATTTTCCAACCTGATTATTAGACAATAAACTAACTTGTTCTTGTATTTTTTTAGATATTGGTTCAAAAAGGTTTTTGAAAGTCATTTTACAACATTTATCGTGAAGTGAAGTATTTATGATGAATCACAATATTAAAAAAAAGGAAGCACTTTTTTATCCAAATCCATTATTCAATATCTAAAAGTGGACTTTCATCAATTGTATCTTTACATTCACAGTCTTTTATCGTTATTGTAATATAGTACAGACAAGGGCAAACGCATCAAAAATTGCTCCTACAGATTTTCACAGATTCCAACGCAGATTTTATATTATTTACTTTGTAAATTGTAGTTTTATTGAGCCAATAAAATTATCTGTAAAAATCTGCGTAAGTATAATATTTCAACTTGTTGAAATCCTTTAATGATAATTAGAATCATTCTGATGCGTTTGCCCTTAACATAGACATTCTTGTCTATATTGTTCAAAAAAATCACATGTAAGAATGCTTGTACTAACAAAAAATACTATGAAAAAATATCTACTATTATTCACATTTTTATTAATTACATTTTGCGGAAACGCTCAACATTCCATCGCACGACAATGGAATGAAATGGTTTTAGAAGCGATTCGTGCAGATTTCGCTCGTCCAACCGTTCACGCTCGAAACTTATTTCACACTTCCGCAGCAATGTACGATGCTTGGGCAATTTATGAAGATAATGCCGACACTTACTTTTTAGGAAAAACAGTTCACGGTTATCATACACCGATGATTGAATTGCCAAAACCTACCGATAAACTTGCTGCACAAGAAGAAGCAATAAGTTATGCTGTTTACCGAATTTTAAAACATCGATTTGAAAGTTCGCCACGAGTTGTCATTTTATTTGAGGAATTAGACAATTTTATGGACGAATTAGGTTACGATAGAGATTTTACCAATACCGATTTTACTTGTTCGCCAGCTGGCCTGGGAAATTATATTGCTGAACACATCATTGCTTACGGTTTTACCGATGGCTCAAATGAAGAAAATGAATATGGAAATTTATACTACGAACCAGTCAACGAACCCTTAATTATCCTTAATTCAGGCAATCCAAATTTTACAGATTTGAACCGTTGGCAACCGTTAGAGTTTGATGTATTTATTGACCAAAGCGGAACGGTAAGTTCTCCTGTTCCTGACTTTTTGAGTCCAGAATGGGCAAATGTAAGTCCATTTTCTTTAGATGAAAATGATGCAACAATTTTCCAGCGTGATGGATTTGATTACAAAGTATATCACGATCCTGGCGAACCAGCATATTTGGATACCGCACAAGTTGGCGGCTTATCAGAAGAGTATAAATGGGGACATACTTTAGTTTCTGTTTGGTCGTCGCATTTGGATCCAGCAGATGGCGTAATGTGGGATATTTCTCCAGCGTCGATTGGCAATATTCAAACGTATCCAACTGATATTCCGAGTTTACGCAATTTTTATGATTTAGAAAATGGTGGCGATATAAGTTCTGGATACGTTACGAATCCAAAAACTGGTCAACCTTACGCACCACAAATCGTTCCTCGTGCAGATTATGCTCGTGTTTTAGCAGAATTTTGGGCTGATGGCCCAGATTCTGAAACGCCTCCAGGTCACTGGTTTACAATTTTGAATTATGTGAATGACCAGCCAGAATTAGTAAAAAAATATCGTGGACAAGGCGAAATTGTAGACGACTTAGAATGGGACGTAAAAGCGTATTTTATACTTGGCGGAACGATGCACGATGTAGCGATTACTGCTTGGGGAATAAAAGGTTGGTACGATTATGTGCGACCAGTTTCTGCGATTCGTGGAATGGCAGAATTGGGACAAAGTTCTGACCCGAATTTACCGAATTATCACGCTGGAGGTGTTCCGTTGATTTCTGGTTTTGTGGAATTGATTCAAACAGGAGATTCGTTAGCTGGTGACAATAATGAGTTTGTAAATGACATAAAACTCTACGCTTGGAAAGGCCCAGATTTTATTCCTGATCCACGAAATGACGTGGCTGGAGTCGGTTGGATTCGTGCGGCAGACTGGTGGCCTTATCAACGTCCTTCGTTTGTTACGCCTCCGTTTGCTGGTTATGTTTCTGGTCATTCGACGTATAGTCGAGCAGCCGCAGAAGTGTTGACATTAATGACTGGTGACGAATTTTTCCCTGGCGGAATAGGCGAGTTTTTTGCGGAACAAAATCGTTTTTTAGTTTTTGAAGATGGCCCAAGTATTGATCTTACGCTGCAATGGGCAACGTATCGTGATGCGTCTGACCAGTGTTCGTTGTCTCGAATTTGGGGCGGCATTCATCCACCTGTTGATGATATTCCTGGTCGATTGATTGGTCGAACAATTGGCGTAGAAGCGTTTCACTTTGCAGAACAATATTTCACGAAAGTGGAAACGCCAAATATCGTGGATAACTTAACGATTTATCCAAATCCGAGTAGTTGTGTCGTGAATATTGATTATGAATATGAAGGCGAATTGTTGATTCAAATCTATCAAATTGATGGAAAATTAGCTACTGAAAAAACGGTTGTTTTTGATAATAATCGTGCGATTGTTGATTTGTGCAAAGCTGCAAATGGAACGTATGTTTTGAAAGGTTCTGATGAAAATGGTGAAGTTTTGTTTGCGGAGAAAATTGTTTTATTTTAGAGATTTAACCACGAATGTATGAGTTTGATTTAACCGCAGAGAACGCAGCGATTTTACGCAGAGGTCGCAAAATTTCATACTAATATGAACTTTACGAAAGGTTTAGAATTCTTTCGTAAAGTTTGTTTTTCCAAACAATTTTCATAATCGAAAACCATTTCACTATGAAAAAATCATTATTAATCCTCACTTTATCATTGGTTACATTGAATCTATTTGGACAAAAAGAAAGAAAAACCTTACTTCCAAGAGTTCATAAAACGCCATTTGTTTTAGCACATCATTATTTCAAAATAGATTATCAATATGCTTTTGGAAATGAAAATATATTGTCTAAACCGTCATTTAATCTTGGTTATCATTATAAACGAAAATTTAATGGTGAAGAGTTTCGATTCATAACTGGTTTAGAATATCAATATCGAAGCCTTTCGACTTCTTTTGATGATAATTTAATGGGTTCTCAATATCACGGATTTGTTATTCCGACTTTTATCAGAACCGTTTATCATGCTCGTTGTAATTATTGGTTAGATGTAGGTATTAATAATTATATCGTGCTTCATGCTCAAGAAACAGATAATATTCCTCAACAAGATTTGATTTTGAATAACAATTTTCAACCGTCTTTACATCTTGCTTTAGGAATGTCTTTCTATTATTCACGTTTCGCTGAAACGTAAAATAGAAATCACAATTGCTAAATTTTGCTTCGCAAAATGCTTTTTTCACGCAGATTCACGCAGATTCACGCAGATTCACGCAGATTTTCTAATAATTGGTAGAAAAAATGGTTT
>JBGCFH010000208.1:0-4245 GCA_045106825.1 Saprospiraceae bacterium
AAAATCTCGCTTTTTGATGCGAACACAATACTTGTTTGATGATGTTCATGGTCAATATATGTTGTATAAATATGGTTGGGGAAATCAAGGCAGAATTTATGGCAATGTTGCTCATTTTGAAATCGCAGAAGATGGCAAAATCTGGGTGCATCACGATGGTACAAGTTTGGAATTGGTACAACAACTTTTGGATAAAGGTATTCCAAAGTCTGAAATTGTGATTGCTTATCAGCCTGATTATGTGAGAGAGGAATTGGGGTTTGCGGTGAGTTAATCAAAAAAAGGTCGAATGTTTTTTCATTCGACCTTTTTCATTTCGTAGAGTAAGTAACATTTTGTATAATTAACCTAATTAACGATAAAACTATGAATAAACCATTACAAATAATAGAGTTAGAGAAGTATTTAGGATTTGAATTAGTTGAAAAAGGAAATTCACATAATAGACGTATGTTCACTCCCTTTTTTGCTCTTGATGAATCAAATAAAATAATTGAATTGAGTTTTCTTTGCTTACGTTTTGATGGATATGGTTTGACCGACATTTCATTTTTATCTGAATTTACTGATTTACAAACCATCACACTAAGAGGCAATTATATCAAAGATATTCAAGTTTTAGAAAACCTTATACAATTACAACATATCGAATTAGGTGATAATGAAATCGAACGAATTTATCCATTACAAAATTTGGTCAATCTATCCTTATTGAGTTTATGGTCAAATCGTATAAAAGATATTTCTTGCTTAAAACATCTTAAAAATCTACAACATCTTGACCTTCACAACAATCAAATCAAGCAGATTTCAGTATTAAAAAATTTAAAAAAACTGGAAAGTCTTCATTTAGGCAGTAATAAAATACAAAATTTTAGTTGCTTACAACACTTACACAATTTAAAATGGCTCAACGTAAGTATTAATTCAATTAAAAAAGATTTCCCTCTAAGTTTATTAATGAAATTTGGAACATTGGAGTGGTTAAGTTTGGGAAAGCCAATAGATTTACCACAAGATTTGTATCAGGATAGAAAAGATATTTTGACTGAAGTTAAATCTTATTTACAAGACGGAAAAACTCACGGTTGGGATGAAAATAAAGATTTGAAACTTATTTTGATAGGTAATGGTGGCGTAGGGAAAACAAGTTTAGTAAGACGTTTAATTGAAAATAAATTTGATGAAGTGTATGATTCTACTCACGGCATACAAATGAAACCATACGAGTTAAAAATTTTAGAACAAGATGAACTAAAAACTTACAATATCAATATCTGGGATTTTGGTGGACAAGATATTTATCACGCTACACATCGCTTATTTATGCAAACAAGGGCTTTGTTTGTATTGGTTTGGGATTGGCAAACAGAACAAGAACCTACCCAAATAATCGAGGAAAATAACAGAACTAATAAGTACGAAAATCATGGGTTAGATTATTGGCTAAATTATGTGAAAGTTTTAGGTAAAGGAAGCAAGGTCATTGTAGTACAAACCAAAACGCAAAAACATGGAGAAAAAAAGCATTCAAGAGAAAATGAATTAAGGACAAAATACCAAGGTATTTGGTTAGATACAATTTCTATTGAATCCAAAGAAAATAATTGGTCAAAAAATGGCTTTAAAAAACTCAAATTAGCCATAGAAAATGCGATTGAATCGGGTGAATTTTTACGTAAAGAAAAGTTACCTAAAAATTGGATCACTCAAAGAAAAGAGGTTTATAACCTTTTGGAAACGGGGATGAAAACTATTGAATATGAAGACTTTGTGAATGAAATGTGTAAAAACAAAACCATTAGTTCCGAAACTATCTTAAATTGGCTTTCTGATTCAGGAGTTGTTTTTTATAAGAAAGGTCTTTTTGAGAACAAAATTATTGTTAATCAACAATGGTCTATAGATGCTATTTATACATTGTTTGACAGGAAAAAGTATTATTATCGTTTGAAAGATGCTAAAGGTAGATTTACAAAAGATGACTTAAAAGAATTTTGGGAAAACAACAAACCCGAAGAACGAGAGTTATTTTTGAGTTTTATGCTTTCTTGTGAAATCTGTTATTCTTCCGATAATAACAAAGACGAATTTGTTGCTCCTGCTTTTTTACCTAACAACAAAGAAGGTGGAAGTTTAGACGATTTTTGGGATGGAAAAATTTTTGATACGGGAAAATATGAGTTCAAATTTTTACATTATGGCGTAATTCAAAGTTTTATAGTTCGACTTAATAATTTTCGTTCTGAAAATATCAGTATTGAAAGTGTTTGGCAATATGGCATTTTGTTTAAGTACAATAATCTATTTGCCTCTGTTGAAGCTAATCTTAAAGAAAAAATAATTTTAGTAAAAGTAAGTCAATCAGATGAACAAAGCCTTTTGAATGAAATTCAAAACTTAATTTACGCACTCGATGATAAAGAAAATATTAAACGAACTTTCTTAAGTGCGTCTAATTCACAAAGGAAAGAAGATAAGGAAGATATATTTATTAAAAATATAGTTAAAGAAGTAACTAAAGAATTAATGCCTCATTTTTCTAATTTGGAAACAAGTCAAGATTTACTCATTGAGGAAACTATAAAAAATTCTATTACTTTAAATAAAATTGATGAAACGACTGCTGAACATGTTGAAATTTCCAAAGATACCAACCAAAAAGTAGATACTATTTTGAATGAGTTAAACACAAAGTTTCAGGAAATTTTACAAAGAGATATTAAATTAGATGAGAAATTAGAATTACAACATAAAGCAATTTTTAATTTTCTGAAAGATAAAAGTCTTTTGGAAAGTGAAAAATCTATTGAACGTGAACTAAACCAAAGACTAAACTCGGGCAAAACTATTCGTTTGGATTCAATGACCTTAAAATATTTATTCTCTGCAGAATATGTTTGGCAAAACGCATCTCAAAATCTTGATTTTTCAATTGCTATTTCAGAGTTTGGAAAAGCCGTTGAGAATGAAATGTTTAAACTGATGGAGAAGTTTAAATCTACTCAATCTAATATTTTGCTTACGATAAGAAACACTTCCACTTCTGTTAATCTTAATTTTAATCAATCATCAGATTGTTTGAATTTAATGGGTTTGCATTTTTCAAAAATGCAAACAATCGTGGAGAGGAGTGATAATTCTGGATTTAAAATTAAACATAATCGTAAAATAATTTTCAATCACAAAAATGTAGTTCAGACATCAAGAACAAATATAGATGCTCTTTTAGCTGATGTTAAGACTAAATTTAGGGATAGTTTTGACACATTTATAACAAACCATTTTGGAATAAATTTCAGAACAAATTTAGTTCTGCCAATCTCAAATTCTACTTTAGAAACTTTAATACCTTCTCATTGTCGAACAAGAAAACAACTTGATTTTATTCGAGAAGTTCGTAATTCAGCTGCTCATCCAAGTGACCATATTCGCACCAAACTCGAAGCAGAGGAATATCGAAAATTAGTGCTTAATTTCTTTGGGTTTTGGTGTAATCAATTAAAATAGGTTTTTCACATCTTCAAGATAGAAAACTCAACTCATAGCTATTTATCTAAAAATCGTTAAACCGTGTCGGTTTTAAAAACCGACTCGGTTTCGCACTTCTACATTCTTCTCCGATACAGCCCACCAACCGCAAACAAAGCATCCGTAATCTGTCCAAGCGAACAAACCTTAGTTGCTTCCATCAAATGTTCAAACAAATTATCATTGCGTAAAGCAGCCGCTTGTAAGTCGGTGAGTGCTTTAGTCGCTTCGGTCGGTTTGACTTTGTGTAAGTTTTCTAAGTTCGTGATTTGTAGCTTTTTCTCGGCTTCGGTCGCACGGATAACTTCCTTTGGAATTATCGTTGGCGAACCTTTAGACGACAAAAATGTATTCACACCAATAATTGGAAAATCGCCAGTATGTTTTAGCATTTCATAATGCAAACTTTCCTCTTGAATTTTGCCACGTTGATACATCGTTTCCATTGCACCCAAAACGCCACCTCGTTCTGTAATTCTATCAAATTCTAACAAAACCGCTTCTTCCACCAAGTCCGTCAATTCCTCGATGATAAACGCCCCTTGTAGCGGATTTTCGTTTTTCGCCAAGCCCAATTCGTGATTAATAATCATCTGAATCGCCACCGCACGACGAACAGATTCTTCTGTTGGCGTTGTGATTGCTTCATCGTAAGCGTTAGTGTGTAGCGAGTTACAGTTGTCATAAATCGCATACAACGCTTGTAAAGTCGTC
>JBGCFH010000209.1:0-21911 GCA_045106825.1 Saprospiraceae bacterium
ATTCATGTTTCGCTGATATTAAATTTAAAAACGAAAATATTGCGTTTTGCCTTGCAAAACAATCATCTCACGCAGGTTTCGCAGATTTATGCAGATTTTTCATTAACAAAATCATTTTTTTATCAAAAAAAATCTGCGTGAATCTGCGTGAATCTGCGCGAAAAAAGCATTTTGCGAAGCAAAATTTAGCAATTGTGATTTTTATTTTACGTTTCAGCGAAACGTAAATTTACAATTTAAAACTTAAGTATTTCCCGTCATTCCCAACTTGATTGGGAATCTCCCAGAAACTTAATTATCCATCTTGAAAAAAAACAAATCAAAACTTATCGTCCAAGAAGTATTTAGTAGTTCTTTCACAATCAAACCAACATTTAGATAAACTCAAAATTTTGAATTGACGAATTTGTTGGTTTAATGGTTAACCAAAAATTAAACATTCATTGGTTGTTTAGTTTTTGATTCGTTCTTTCTTAAATTTTTATCCTAAATGTTTAGGAGATTCTGTATCAAGTACGGAATGACGGAATTTATTTTGGTTTTTAGCTTTTTTCGCTTAATCAAAAAGTGTCTTTTTCCCATCAGATCCTACCGAATCACCAACATTCAACGTCTTTTTTTGCTCTTCTTCTTTTGGTTCATCAAATTTTATCAATTCAATCTGATACAGTTTTTTATCTGAGAATTTATTTCCAAGTGCTTTCCATCCTTTAATATCAATAAATTCATCAAGGTTAATTTCACCATTCATTTTTTTACGACCAACTCGCATAGCGTATTTAATAACCGCATTTGTTTTGAGTGTAGCAAACAAAAATTTGGCGTTGTCACTACTCAGATAATTATATTTTTTATCCGAACTTGCTGTTTCTACTTTGAATCGTTTGACGTAAGTTGCTTCTCGATCAGGATCATAATAAACCCCAGAAATAACCAATTTTCGAGTATATTTAGTAATATCAACAATACTACTCAAATCCAACTTTTCATTCACTTCAAAATCCCGAACTTCATACGTTCCATCATTCCACAAGACCAAAATCTGTTCACCTGTATCAAATGCTCCCAAAAGTTTTCCATGTCCACCAGTATTTAAGCGACCACTAACTTCATCAATATAGACTTTCAACGCACCTAAAGTTGATTTTCCAACTCGTTCTTGCTTCACTTTATACACAGGATATTTGGTCAATACATTTCCTCTTGAACCTCGACCTTTTATAGCTAAATCTGTAAAATCGTATTCAAAAGATTTGATTTTTGCACTGGAAGATTGAGTCAATTGTACTTTTACAATTTCAGATTCTCCATTCGGATTTGCCGTGAAATACAACAACTTAGAATGTGGATTTCCTTGTGTGATGTCATATTCTCTATCACGAGTTGTCGCTTTCACATTGAAACGTTTGACGAAAGTCTTGCCTGTTTTTCCATCGGAATAGATTGCATTATATGTTGTGCGTTCATCGCCTTTTTTCCACACCGCAACATGAATGATGCCTTTACCAATAAAAGTTTTATCTGCAATTTTGGTAACTTTATATTTACCACTTTTTAAGAAAACAATGATATTATCAATATCCGAACATTCGGTAACAAACTCTTCTTTTTTCAAACCAGAACCAATAAATCCGCCTTTTCTATCAATGTACAATTTTGTATTATTTGCTACAACCGCTGTTGCTTGAATCACATCGAAAGACTTGATTTCGGTTTTACGTTCTCTACCTTTTCCGTATTTTTTAAGGAGATTTTTATAATAATCAATAGTGAACTCCGTCAAGTTTGCTAAGTTATGAGCGATTTCGTCCAAACGTTCTTCTAACGCTCTGATTTTCTCATCTGCTTGAAACTCATTATATTTAGAAATACGTTTGATTTTAATTTCTGTCAAACGTACGATGTCATCATCGGTTACTTCTCGTTTCAGATGTTGAATATATGGCTTCAAACCCTTATGAATTGTCGTGATAACTTCTTCCCAAGTTTCACATTCTTCAATATCTCTATAAATTCGTTTCTGAATAAAAATCTTTTCTAAACTTGCAAAATGCCATTTTTCTTCTAACTCATTTCGTTCAATTTCGAGTTCTAATTTTAATAAACCTTTTGTTTTTTCCGTACAAATTTTTAAAATTTCGGTAACAGACAAAAAGTGCGGTTTATCATCAATGATCACACAGGCATTTGGCGAAATTGAAATCTCACAATTCGTAAAAGCATACAACGCATCCATCGTCAAACTCGGCGAAACATTCGTTCCTAATTCCACCAAAATCTCCACATCTGCGGCTGTATTATCAACCACTTTTTTAATTTTGATCTTACCTTTATCATTCGCTTTAACGATGCTGTCCATTAAGTTGGAAGTCGTCACGCCATAAGGCAATTCTCGAATCGCAATTGTCTTTTTATCAACTTCTTCCATTCTCGCACGAACACGAATTTTTCCACCACGTTTGCCATCGTTATAACTGGTGACATCAACCATTCCGCCAGTTTCAAAGTCAGGATACAATTTGACTTTTTTCCCTCTAAGAATGTCGATTGACGCTTTAATCAACTCAATAAAATTGTGCGGCATTATCTTCGTTGACAAACCAACCGCAATACCTTCAACACCTTGAGCCAACAACAACGGAAACTTCGCTGGTAACGCAATCGGTTCTTTTTTACGACCATCATACGACAATTGCCAATTCGTTGTTTTTGCATTAAACATGATTTCCAGACCAAACTTCGTCAATCGTGCTTCGATATAACGAGCTGCTGCTGCACCATCGCCAGTTCGAGTATCGCCCCAGTTTCCTTGACAATCAATCATCAAGTTTTTCTGACCCAAACCAACCAAAGCTCCGCCAATCGCAGCGTCTCCATGCGGATGATATTGCATCGTTTGACCGATAATATTCGCTACTTTATGAAATCGTCCATCGTCCATCTGTTTCATCGCATGAAATATCCGACGCTGAACAGGCTTCAAACCGTCATCAACCATCGGAACGGCACGCTCTAAAATCACATAAGATGCGTAATCCAAAAAGTAATCTTTATACATTCCCTTTAAGGAAATAACTTTTTCTTCTGTCGTGTTCTGTCCGTTTTCTTCCATATTTTATATTCTTGCTCACAACAAACCTGACAGGTTTTCAAAAACCTGTCAGGTTTAAAATACAAGCTACACTAAAAAATCAAACAAAAGTACGAATTTTTTAGAAATTAATAAAACAAATTGTTTGATTGATTTTGTCTGTCAATTATCTCATTTTGAATAAATGTTACTGAATACATAACGCATGATAAATACTTTTATGTGTTAAATTGTTTGTTTGTTTGTTTGTTTGTTTGTTTTTAAATTTGTCGCAGGAATTCTTAAACACATTGAGCTCATGTATTTTTTTTAATCAAAAAATAAATAAACAATGAATTTAAAAAAAGTAGTTTTTCTACTTCTTTTAGTTTTTAATTTTGTTTCTTGTGATAAGGATGAAATTATAACAACAAATCCGACCGTTCTTGATAAGTCAAGTGAATTAACAGAACCTGTGCCTAATTTTTCAACACCTGCGTTTCCTGTTATTGCGTTACATATTATTTATCGGGAATATTTGCATGAAAATCCAAGGATTACGACTCACAATGAATTGCAACAATCTTCATTTCCGACATATTTGGAAAATAGATTGATTGAATTGTATCCTGAAGTAGCGTATCAAGGTATGATGCAAACCGCAATAAGTGAATATAATACGTATGCAATGGAAGCGGCAGATTATGCTACTGCAACAGGCGAAATCGAAGAAGCAAAACAGTTAGAAAATATTCCTACGCTTCAAGATGAAATCGAAGCAACAGCAATGACACAAGAGGAAATTGCAATATGGAATGAGTTTGAACAGTACGCTACTGCGGATAAGAAAGTTAAGCGTAGTGAGCTTGATGCTATTATGCCTCTGTATGGACACGATAAATCTAATTCATTTGTATTATTAGTTAACTTAGGTGTCACTAATTATGTTTTGTTTAGAGCCTTACAATCCTATATTAGAGGACTAACAATAACTACTGCACCTGGTTATTTTCAAGGTAACAGTGGACGAGGAAGACAAGGTGATGCGTTTCGTCATATTTTCACAAGTATGCACCTACGCCGTTATGTTGGAAGGCCTTTAGCACAACTATTTGGTTGGGGAAATGAAGTAAGAGGACAAAATCCATGTCGAGACCGAGAAATGGATACCCACAATAACCGAGTTGGAAGACGTACACAATACAGCACGTTCAGAAATGGTACTTCTCGTCACGATTGGAATACTTGGGCAAGCCGTGTGCGTACTTTTGTGAATAATCCGAGTGCGAATGGAGTACTTCAAGATTGGTTCACGTCTAATCCGAGTTGTGCTACTGTTGATAGTGATGTAGCAAATACCTCAACAAATGATTACATTTATTACAGACAATAAAAGAATTATGAAAAGAATATCAATAGTATTAGTAGTTATCAGTATTTTCGCTTCTTGTTCGATAATAAATGCTACTCTGTATAGTGGATTTATTGTGAATGAGAGCAGTGCTTCAGAAATATTAGTTGAGTATGAGACATTAGACGGAAATGAAAGTGTCATTCTTCATAATAACCTTGAAAAAATAGGTGCCTTCGAAACAATATACGAGTCAGAAATGTTTGCTGGTGAAAAAGAAAAATATACTCAAGAAGAATTTGAAAGTGTAATTTATAGTGTCAAACTAAGTATTGTTAATGGAAATGATACAATTCCGCTTTCAAAAGATTTTGCTCCCTTTGAAAATTGGGAATATCAAGAATATTATGATGATTTCATTATGAATCATGAGTATTTTCTAACAATTACGGATGAAATGTTAGATTAAAAAACAAACAGGTTTTGGGGTTTTTCTAAAACCTGTTTTTATTTTTGTAAGATTGGTAATTTAAAAATCAACTAAAATGTCCAAACACATTCATGTAACACAAGAACAAGGCAAAAACTTCTATATGCGAGGTATAAAAGGCGAAGTTGTCATGTTAAACTTATTGAAATTCAAGGAAGTAGCAGATTATTCTGATTCACCACATTTAGCTCCGAAAGAATCAATTAGTGGAAAAGCTGCTTATGATTTATATATGAAAACGGTCACACCTTTATTGGCAAAAGCTGGAAGTTCGTTGGTTTTTCAAGGAAAAGGCGGACAAATGGTTATTGACCCAACGGATGAATATTGGGATTTGGTATTGTTGGTAAAGCATGAAAGTGTGGCCAAATTTATGGCTTTCGCCAATGATGAAGCTTACAAAAAAATCGCTGGTCATCGAACTGCCGCTTTAGAAGATTCGAGATTGATGCCGATTGAGCAGTTTTAGTTTGAATGAACCCATACTCTAACTCCTTCCCTTAAAAATGGAAGGAGAATTACACTCGAATATTCAAATTTTCGAGTTCTGTCGTCTGGCTTCCTTTCATTTTTAAGGGAAGGATTGAGGATGGGTTCAATGATCACATACCAAACTGTACTCGATATTTCCGATTCCAATACATCATAATCGGAACAATAATCACAGTCGGAGCGAGCCAAGCGATAAGTGTTGGTAAGAAGTGTAAGTTGGTGGCAGAAAAAGCCGTAACCGTTGCGATATAACCTGCGACAAAACCATTAATATGTTCAAACCACCAAGCCATTTTATCTTTTGGTGGATTTCTAAATTTACGAATATCTTGAATAATATTGCTTACGCCAATTATACCAAATACAACAGCAACCCAACCGAATGAAAAGCCATTAATCAATACGGAGATTCCCCAAATCAATAAGCCTAAAGAAAAAACACCAGTCAATCCTGCTGCTAACCAATCAATCAAAGCCGGTTTTTGTCCTCGATACATTTCTTTCAGATACAAGGCTCGATAACCTTTGATGATAGAATAATAACTAAAGATAGATAGCATCAAAAGAAACGGAATATACTTTACGGTCGAAATAATTAAAGCCGTAATTGTGACAACCGTCATTCCATAAAAAAATACTTTTCCCCATTTTCGGTGAGCATTTCCACCTTTTTGTACTATCATCGCAACAGGTGCAGTAACTAACGCTAAGAATCCAGCAGCGATATGAACGAATAACATTACTTTTAAGAAAATATCCATTTTTTAGTTGATTTTTGATTTGGTCACAAGTTGCAACAAAATGGATGTTTTATAAATTGAATTTAACTGAATCGTCAATTTTATCGTGTGAAGTGTTACGAATCAAGTATGAAGTGTTTTGAACGATTACCAGTATTTTGTAATCTGGTTTTTAATTCGTCAACTACTCAACAAACCTTACCAACTACTCATTTTTAGGGCTAATTATATATCTATATTTGCAATATATAATAAAAATATGTACTTTGAAAAGATTTAAAAATGACATTGAGCGTGAAATTATAACCATTAAACAACAAAATATGAAAACTAACTCTACGAGTTTTAATGTAGTTTCCATTCTTTTTTTTATTCTAATATTTACAATACAAGGTATAACACAGGTTGTACAGCTTGGTTCAGGAACGACAATAACTGGAACAACAAGTGCTTCACCAATTAATATTTATAATAGTCGAAGTACACGAAGCCAAATTGTTTATACTGCTTCTGAACTAAACACTGCAGGAGTTGTCGCTGGAAAAATTATTCAATTGGGATTTTATATCGAACAAGCACCAAATTTTGATTTACCCAATTATACCATAAAAATGCGACATACTTCAGCGACAAATGTTGCTTCGCATGATGCAGGTGCATTGACAACGGTTTATTCTACAGCATCGTATCAGCCAAAAGAAGGTGGCTTCGATATGTTGACTTTAGATACACCTTTTGAGTGGAATGGAACAGACAATATATTAGTAGATATTTGTTTTGAACCTGTGATAGCAAGTAGTACAACGGGTAGAGTTCGTTATTACTCAACAAGTTCTGGGTATCGTTACATTCGTTCTAACTCCAATAATTGTAATAATAATACAACCAATGTTCACACCTTAAAGCCACAAATACAAATGATGTTTGGTGGTACAAATGCAGATGATGCAGCGACAATAGAAATTTATACTGCCAATTGTATTGGCAATAACGCTGTTTCTGCTTTGATTGCTAATGTTGGAAATAATCAACTTAATAATGTAACCATTAACTGGTCTATAAATGGTGTTGTGCAATCGCCTGTGAATTATCTCACATTGATTGATACAATCGGAAGTGCGAGTGGTTTTACTGCAAATGTAAACTTAGGTGTTGTTAATTTAGCGAACTACGGAAATACGGCAAATATAGAAGTTTGGACAGGTTCTCCAAATGGTAATTCGGACACATACATTAGTAACGATTCTGCCACTTATTCTATTTCGGCTGCACTAAGCGGAACATTTACCGTTGGAGGTGCATCACCAGATTTTGCAACATTGACGGAAGCCGCTGATACTTTAAGTAGGTACGGAATCTGTGGCGATGTGACTTTTGATATTCGTGCAGGAACTTATACAGAACAGTTTGTGATTAATGATTTTGATAATCCAAATAATAATCAAGTTACTTTTCAATCAGAAACAAACAATAGAAGTGATGTTTCTATAAATTATACCTCGGTTTCTAATTCATTGGAATACAATATTTTGATAGATGGTGCAAGTCGAGTGGAGTTTAGAGACTTGACGATGAATGCACTTTCGACAAGCAGAAATAGAGTCGTTGATATTCGGAATGGTGCAGAATATATTAAGTTTTTCAATTGTACTTTTTCTGCTCCAACAACGACAACTTACGATCCTTTAATTGATGGAGATTTAGGTTCTCCTGACAATTTATTTTTTGATAATTGTCATTTTATAAATGGAGGTTATGGTATTTATGTTTTTCACTCAGTAGGAGATGTAATTAATATTACGAATTGTCGGTTTGACAATCAATATTACTATTCGATTTATATTGATGATTATAATAATGTAGAAATTAGCAATAACATTATTAATGCAGAAAATACACCGAACGGTTCTTACGATGCTGTTTATGTTTATAATAATAATGGTACGTTGAATGTCTATAACAATCAATTATTTAACCTTAAAGATTATGCCTTTTACTTCTATCTCTGTGATGGAACTGCAACGAATCGACATGCTGTTTATAATAATTTTATGCATAGTTCAGGAACTGGAAGTCCAGATTTGATTTGGAGTCGTGCTTCTAATTATATCAATTATTATCATAATACTTTTCATTCGACAGCGACTGGAACAGCAAGTACAATGTTTTATTTTTCAAGTGGAGCGGAAGTGAATGTCGTGAATAATAACTTTTTTAATAATGGCAATGGACATATTTTTCACATCGCTTCTGGTACACTTGCGGCTTCTGACAACAATAATTTAGCTGTTGGTTCTGGTGCAAATGTTGGATTTAGTTCAAATATAAGTTATTCGACCTTAGCAGATTGGACAGCAGCAACGACTTTAGATAGTAATTCTGTTTCTGCCAATCCATTTTTTGCGAATGATACCACTTACATTTCCAATCAAATAGCTCTAAATGCAAATGGTCAATACCTTGGAGTTTTGGAGGATATCGAAGGAAATCCACGGGATTTAGTAACGCCAGATATTGGTGCATATGAGTTTGCACCGATGGGAACAGACGCAACGATGATTGAAATTGTTACGCCAACATCACCTTTCGGAATAGGAAATTATCCTGTAAAAGCCGTTTTACAAAACGCTGGTGCGACGACGTTGACCGCTGTTGATTTAGAATGGTCTGTTAATGGTTCGCCACAATCAACGGTCAATTGGACGGGTTCGTTAGTCACAGGCGATAGTGTGGAAGTGACACTTGGAACTGTGAATTTTGGTGTCAATCAAGGTTATAATTTTATCGTTAATTCCACCAATCCAAATGGTGGAATTGATGATGATTTAGTCAATGATACGACTTTCGTCAATGATATTTATGCCGCTTTAGGCGGAACATATACGATTGGTGGAACAACACCAGATTTCACCAACTTCACCGAAGCAGCAACACAGTTAAATCTTGGTGGTGTTATCGGTGCGACAACGTTCAATGTTCGTGATGGCGTTTATACAGAGCGAGTTGAACTGGGTGAAATCATGGGAGCAAATGCTTCTCATAATATGACTTTCCAATCCGAAAATGGTGATCCAAATAATTGTATTTTGGAATATTCCAGTCCTGGCGCAACAACAAATCATGTTGTTTACTTGAACGGAACGGATTATATTAATTTTAATAATATCTTCTTTAGAAATAATTCAGTCAATTCGTATCGTCGAGTTTTTTATTTACATAATGGAGCAACTCACGTTGATTTGAATGGAAATATTTTTAGAAATACGGCAACAAACAGTACAAGTGTTAATCAAGCCGTTGTTTATATTTCTAATTCTGTCAATGAATATATTACGACCGAAAATAACATTTTCCAACAAGGAAGTTATGGAATTTATCACGATGGAAATTCAAATGGTGGAAATAATCTAAGTGGAAATTCTATTATTGGAAATCAATTTATTGACCAATATTATTTTGGAATTTTTGCAGAGCAATGTAACGAAATCGTTGTAGATAGTAACTTTATTCAATCGACTTCGCCTTACACTTATTTCTATGCGATAGATTTAAGAAATTGTGAAAATGGTATTCAAGTCACTCAAAATCAAATACTTGGTGGAAATAATGGTTTTGGAATCTATCTTCAAGATTGTGATGGAACATCATCAAATCATAACTTGATTGCCAACAATTTCATCAGTCAAGATGGAACGGTCAATAGTTCTGAAAACAGTTTGTATTTGTATTATAGTAATTATACAGACGTTTATTATAATACCATTAATAATAGAAATACGCATGCAACTGCAAAACCTATTTATGTAAATAATGGTACAAATGTTCGATTTGCGAATAACATCATTCGAGCGAATAATAGTTATGCGATTCATTCATTAAATACCACAGCAATTACATCTTCTGATTATAACAACTTTTATAATACAGGAACAAATTTTGGTTATTTTGGTGCAGTTCAAACGACTTTTGCAGATTGGCAAGCGACAACTGGTTTTGATGCAAATTCTATTTTTGGTGATCCATTATTCTCTTCTGACACAACTTTCGATGTTAACAATACCAGCTTAAATGAAGCAGGAACACCGATTGCCAGTGTCACAACGGATATCGAAGGTGAACTTAGAAATATCACCAATCCAGATATTGGAGCAGATGAATTTACGCCAGTTGGTGTAGATGCAGGAATTGATTTTATTACCGCTCCAGCAGCACCTTTTGCACCAACGAATCAAACAATGATTGCCAACCTTAAAAACTTTGGTGCAACAACCTTGACTTCCGTTGATATTTATTGGACTGTAAATGATACCGTACAACCAGTTATAAATTGGACAGGTTCGTTAGCTTCGGGCGATACGGTTTCTGTTGTTTTAGGAACATACGATTTTGATGAAATTGTCAATTATAACTTTACAGCTTATCCCGATAATCCTAATGGAACAACCGATGCTTTGACGCTGAATGATACGACAACACTTAACAATGTTGCTGCAGCATTGTCAGGAATTTATACACTTGGTGGCGTAAATCCTGATTTTCCAACCTTCGATTCTTCTGCTTATTGGTTGAATCTTGGTGGCGTTTTAGCACCAGTAACGATTAATGTTCGAGATGGAATTTATAACGAACAACCAGTTTATCGACCGATTCCAGGAGCGAGTTTGACCAACCGAGTGACGATTCAATCCGAAGGTCAAGATTCTTCATTAGTTAACTTACAATATAGTTCTACCAATGCTCAAAAACACGTTTTAAAATTTGCAGGAGCAGATTTTGTAACGATTCAGCATTTAACAATTGAAGCATTGAGTACGAGTTATGGTCAAGTTATTTTGATTGATAGTTTGTCATCTGATTTGATTATTCGAGAGAATCATTTAATTGGAAAAACAACTTCAAGTTATACGACAAATCGGTCTGTAATTTATAATCGAGATAATGGTAACAATAGTTTTAATGCACCAAATTTATTAATAGAAAATAATAGAATTTCAGGTGGCGATTATGGTGTTTATTTATACGCTTATACCGTTTCAAATTTAGGTAATAATATTTCTATTAATAATAATATTATAGAAAATCAGCGTAGAAATAGTATTTATGTAAGACATTATGAAGCCGCAAATATTAGTAATAACAACATTTCTACAACATCAAATCAATCTACTTATTACGGTATATATTTTTACACGAATCGTAATAATTATTCCATTACTAATAATAAAATTTCTGTATCGAATAATTCATCATTGCCTTACGGTTTATACCTTTACGATTGTGATGGAACGAGTGCAGGAGATGGTTTAGTCGCTAACAATTTCATTTCCGTTGGTGGTACAAATTCAAGTAGTCATGCTGTTTATATGAGATATTGTAATAATTTGAATTTTTATTACAACAACTTAAATAGCTTTAATACAGGAGCAACTTCTGAAGCAATTTATCTTAGTGATAACGTTAATACGAATATTTTTAATAATAATTTTGTACACAGTGCTGGAGGTTATGCAATTTATCTACAAAATATTTCGAGTACAATATTAGATCATAATAATATCTATTCAATCGGTCCAAATTTCGCTTATTCAGGGGCAAATAGAGCAGATTTAGCTGCTTGGCAAATTGCGACTGGCCAAGGTGCAAATTCTATTTCAATTGATCCAGTTTATGTCGATTCGGTTGATTTACACGTTTCTGCAATCGGTTTAGATGGTGCAGGAACACCTTTCGCAAGTGTACCAGATGATATTGATGGCGAAAGTCGAAATCCAACAAATCCAGATATTGGAGCAGATGAATTTTCTACAAATCAAGATGATGCAGGTGTTTTAGCCATTTCAGGCCCGACAAAACCATTTCCTGTTGGTGTCAATCCTGTTTTTGTAAGTGTCGTCAATAATGGAACAAACGACTTAGATTCTGTTCGAGTCAATTGGACAGTTAATGGTGTTCAACAACCAACACTATATTATACAACAACTATCGGAAGTGCGACAACTACTGATTCGATTCAAATCGGAACGTATGACTTCTTGAGAGACACCGCTTACACGATTACTGTTTGGACTTCGATGCCAAATGGAAATGCAGATTTTGATACATCAAACGATACGACTTCCGTCAATAATTTATACACAGCCTTAAATGGAACGTATATTATCGGAAGCGTAACACCAGATTATTTGACCTTTAATGCTGCTGCAACTGCTTTGGAAAATGGTGGCGTTATCGGCCCAGTAATTTTTGAAGTGCAAACAGGAATATATAACGAACAAGTTTCGATTGACGAAATTTTAGGAACGTCGATGACAAATACCGTGATGTTTCGTTCAGAATCAGGCGATAGTTCTGATGTTGTTTTAACATTTAATAGTACTTCCATCAATCCTTATACTTTAGAATTGAATGGTGCAGATTGGTTTATTTTTGAGAATATAACCTTTGAAGGAACGAATACAACTTATGCTAAAGTTATTCAAATTACGAATGGTTCAAATAACAACAGCTTCTTCCATAATCACATCGAATCACCAGCAAGTTCTTCGACTTCTACAAATCGAGCGAATATTTTTCGTTCTAATGGTATTTTGAATGAAAACAATAGTTTCATTAGTAACCGTTTTGTACATGGTGCTTACGGACTTTATTATAATGGAGTTCCGAACAGCAGTAATTATGAAAGTGGTTTAGAAATTTCTGATAATATTTTCGAAAATCAAGTTTATCGTGGAATATATATATATGACCAGAATAATCCGATTATTTATAATAATCGAGTGACTTCTACCATCAATTTTCAAGGAATGGTTGGTGTGGAAATTTCGAATTGTTACCAAGGTTATCAAGTGATGAATAACGAGGTCATTATTAATAGTGGAAATGGTTTTTACATCGTTGCAGACGGAACTTCGGGGAATCGTGCGAATGTTGTCAATAACTTTATTTCCGTTGGAGAAGGTTCAAATAATGCCAGTTATGGAATGTATTTTATCAGTTCTGATTTTATAAATGTTTTTCATAATAATATTCGAGTAGGTGCTAATTCGGCATCAAGTTATGCTTTCCGTGTTAATTCAGGTGGAAATATAGATGTTCGGAATAATATTTTTGCGAATACTGGAATCGGTTTAGCCGCTTATATCAATTCAACAACAGCAATTACAATTGCTGATTATAATGATTTATTTACCGTCGGAGCAAACTTAGCATATTGGAACGGAACAACAGTTACAGATTTAGCCGCTTGGCAAGTCGCAAGTAGTCAAGATGCTAATTCTTTGTCAATTGATCCGAATTTTACTTCGGCAACGGATTTACACGTTTCTCAAAATGCTTTAGATAGTGCAGCCGTTGTGATTGCTACGGTTACAACCGATTTTGATGGCGAAATCAGAAGTGCAACACATCCAGATATTGGAGCAGATGAATTTGGAGCAGTAGCAACCAGCGATATTTCGGTGACGTCATTAATTGCACCGACAGATAATTGTGAGTTTACCAATGCTGAACAAATCACCGTTAGAATTACCAATGTTGGCGGTTTGCCAGCAACTGGTTTTGATGTTCAATTATCTATAAATGCAGGTTTACCAGTAATTGAAAATGTTGGTGCATTAACTGTAAATGGTGGTAGTTTTGCAGATTATACGTTTACAAATCTATTCGATTTGTCAGCAGACGGAACTTATACAATTGAAGCGATTGCCTTACTTTCTGGTGATATTGATATTACAAATGATACTTTATTAACAAGTGTAACAAATTTAGCAAACCCAAATATTGCATTTAATCCGAGTTCACCGACTGTTTGTACAGGAAGTTCTCGCATTATTTCGGCATTTGGCGGAAGCCAGTATCAATGGAATGTATCAAGTTTAGGGAATACGATTAATGTTTCACCAATCGTAAATACAACTTATTACATTACGGTTACGAACTCAAACGGTTGTGTCTCGAATGATTCAGTCGAAGTAGTTGTAATGCCTTTACCAGTTGCGACTGCAAGTAATGGCGGAGCTTATTGTGATGGACAAACGATTCAATTACAAGCTGCTGGCGGAACAAATTACATTTGGCAAGGTCCAAATGGATTTTCAAGCGGTTCAGCTTCTCCAACAATTGCAAATGCTCAAGTGCTTGATGCAGGAACATATTATGTTACCGTAACTGATGGAAATGGTTGTACAGATTCTGCTTCAACAGTTGTTAGTGTAAGCGTATGTACAGAGATTTGTAACAACGGAATTGATGATGATAATGATGGATTTACGGATTGTCAAGATACCGATTGTCATGATAATATTAGCCTTTCGGCAAATGGTGCAACGACATTCTGTACAGGTGACAGCGTAACGTTAGTCGCTTCTGGAGGCGTTGGCTATTTGTGGAATACAGGTGCAACAACCGATAGTATTCGAGTCAGTAATGCTGGTGTTTATTCGGTAACGATAACGAGTAATTCTGGTTGTGATTCTACAATGGATATTACGATTACAAACAATGCCTTACCAGTCGCAACCGCTTCAAATACAGGTGCTTATTGTATCGGAGAAACGATTGAGTTAAGTTCGACTGGTGGCGTTTTATATAGTTGGTCTGGCCCGAATGGTTTTATGAGTTCAGACCAAAATCCAACGATTAACAATAGTGTTGCCGCTGCTTTCGGAACATATATCGTAACGGTAACAAACGGAAATGGCTGTTTGGATACCGCTTCTACAATTGTTCAAAACAATGGAAATAACCAACCATTTTTAAGTTTTACAGGAAATACAGGATTTACAACAAGCATTGTTTCACCAACAGCTGGTGATCCATATACGACTTTCCGTTTTGAAGTAATTTATACCGATGCAGACGGTGATTTGCCAACGGCAAGTGAACCAAAACTTTGGATGGATGCAGAAGGAAACGGAAGCTATTTCAACACAAATGACCGAGTTTTTGCGATGCAAGAAGCGGATCCGTCAGACAGTGATGTTACTGATGGAAAAGTATATTTCTACGAAGCACAAGGTTTACCACTTTCTACAAACTGGGAAATCGAAGTTCGGGCTTCTGATGGAAATAGTTGTTCAGAAGTATTTGGAACATTCAACAACTTAGATGTTTTCAACTCAACCGATATTTCGATTTTTGCGAATGATATTAACTTTAGTGATAATAATCCTACACCAGGAGATACAATTATCATAAGTACGATTATTCATAATTATAGCAATTTAGATGCAACGAATTTTGTCGTTCGATTATTAAATCAAAACGATAGTACATTTATAGATGATACAATTGCAGTTGTTCCAGCTTTAGGAGATATTACGTTACAATGGGAATGGATAACGACCGATACACCGAGTTATAATCCGATGCAAGTAATTTTGGATTTATACGATGTAATCAATGAACCGAATGAGTTAGACAATACAGCGGTTCGACCATTTACAAATGGAAATTTTGTCGTTGGAGGCGATATTATTACGTTCAATAATGTCAGTCCGTCAACAACGTATTCCCAAAGTTCGGTAACGCTTTCTGGAAATGCGGTTTATACAGATTTGGCGGTAATGCTACAAGATTCGAGTGTTGCAGGTGCAACCGTGACGTTTAATGTTTTTGATTCGACAGGAACAAAAGTCGCTGGGCCTTTTAGTACCTATACGAACTCTTTGGGGAATTTCTCCAAGTCATTCTATCAAAGTTTTTATGCACCAGCGACTTATACAATCGTTGGTAATACAACAGATTTTACCTTAACCGATACGTTTACCAATACATTTAATTTGATTTTGCCACCTTGTAATCCTGATTTAAGAATTGGCGTAAGTCTAAGCGATTACAAATTGGTGGTTGGTCAAACCATCACAGGAACGGCAACGATTACGAATACTGGTTGTGATACGATTCGAGTATCGACACAAACCTTTATTGAGTTGCCAGATGGAACGCCAGTTCCTGGGCCGTTTACGATTCCGCCATTAAATCCTGGCGAATCGCATACGGTGAATTTGGGCAATATGACATTTAATACAATCGGACAAACCTACATTAGAGGTTATGCCGATTATACGAATTTGGTAGTTGAACAATACGAAGGAAATAACACACATACACGAACGATTACAGTATTACCAAATATGCCAGATTTGGTAGCGAAATCTTATTCTATCGGTTATATTTATGCGTGTAATACGACTTGCTTCTCGTTCAGAGTTGGCAATGATGGTGGCGTTGCGTCTGGGCCTTTTGATACGTATGCGGTGATTTATAAAAATGGTGTTTTAGATACTGCGATTCAACAAAACGTAACAAATCTTGATGCTTGTACGAGTACTTGGGTTCAATATTGTTATGACTTTGATGATGAAAATGCGGCTTATTCGATTCGACTAATCGCTGATAGTGTCAATGCTGTTACGGAATATCGAGAAGATAATAATGAGTTACAATTTAATAGAACTGCCAACGCTTGTGAAGCCGATTTGACAGTATTAAAATGTGGTTATTTAACGGGAATTGATGTCTTACCAGTTGATCCAGCTTCGCCTGGCAATGTTCATTTGAGAGCAGAAATTAGAAATAGTGGAAATGCTCCAGCAAGTGGATTTGATGTTAAGTTTTTAGTAAAAGAAAACGGTGGCGGAACAACGGTTTATACCGTTCCTTATGTTGGCGTTTTGAATGGTGGACAACGAGATTCCGTTTCTATTTATAATATTCCAAATTTGCCTTTCGGCAATCATGACTTAGAAGTAATTATAGATAGTGCAGATGTCGTCAATGAATTTAATGAAAATAATAATGATGCAGAAGTGCCATTCTGTTATGAGTTTTATCCATCAGGAACTTGTGGTTATGACTTTTGGGATTATAACCAACCGATTTTCCAACCAGTTGTGATGCGTGTAAAAGTGAATAATACAGGTGTATTTGATGCTTCGGCAGTTGATGTGAAGTTTGAAGTAAGTGGCCCAGGAATTGTTGGTTGGCAGTTGATTGACAAAGCAGATCAAATACCTGCATCAAGTACGATTTGTAGTTCTTGTAGTCATGTATTCACTTGTCCAACACCTTACGCATTCCAACAAGTAGGAACATTTTATGTGAGAATGACGGTAGATTCTGATGGAAATTATGACGAATGTGATGAAACAAATAACGTATTAATTGTACCTGTAAATGTGGTACAAACGCCAGATATGCGTGTTTTATCACAATTTATCAATCCATCATTATTAAATCCAGATATCAATCAACCGATTACATTTGATATTACTTATGAAAATATTGGTGTGTCAAATGTTGGCGATTCGATGGAACTATTCATCATGGTGGATGAAATACCATTAGATTCGATGCGAGTTACCGGTTTGACAAATGGTGATTTTAATACAATTAACTTCTCTACGCCTTGGAGTTCTAACTTAGTTGGAGCTCACGTTGCGAGAATTGTGATTGATAATGATGAAGAAATAACGGAATCTGATGAGCTGAATAATGAAGCAACTCGTGCATTGATTGTTGGACAATTGCCTGATTTATTTGCAGAAGGTTTCTGTACACAAACGCCAAATCCGTCCTTAGGTTCGTCCGTTATACTCGAAGCACGAATACATAATGATGGCGATACGAGTTGTAACGCAGATGTTCAATTCTTCTATGTTGATGCGAATTTAGATACGATTCTGATTGGTTCTACCAATATTGATATTGATGCGAATGACAGTTTAGATATTACTTATCCTTGGAATAATGTATTTACACCAACGACATTAATATTAAAAATTGTTAATGCAAATCCAGAAGAATCAAGAACAGATAACAACGAAGCTTTCTGTTTTATTGGTTCAATGTTGGTGACGACAACGGTAGATTCTATCGCCAGTTGTACCGAAAACGGACAAGCAAGTGCAACCGTTTCGGGTGGAACGGCACCTTATACTTTCCTTTGGTCAGATGGAAATGGAACAACAAGTGATACCTTAATTGCTCCAGGCGGAAGTTATGATGTGACGGTTACCGATGTCAATGGTTTACAAGCGGTTGGTCAAGTTTTTATTCCACAATCAGGTGGAATTTTAACACCAACTTATACGATTGCAGATACTTGTTCGCCAACAACATTAACACTTTCAGCAGGAATAAATACAGCAGATAGTTACAGTTGGTCAGGACCTTACGGTTTTGATTTTACAGGAAGTGATACGACAATTCAAAACGCTTACACTTACCAAAGCGGCGTTTATACAGTTACAGCCATTTACAATAATGGTTGTACAGCTTACGGAAACTTATTTGTTCAGATAGATAGTTGTTGTTCAGATACAATATTTATTAATGATATTGTTTGTGCGTCTGATAATGCAGGAACGTTTGTATTTACTAATGCACTTCAAAATGGTTGTGATAGTGTGACGGTTTACACATACACTTACGAAGCTCCTGATACAACTTATCAAACAAATATTACTTGTTCTAATTTTAATAATGGACAAGTGACAACAAATACAGTAACTGGAACAAATGGTTGTGATTCTGTAATTATTACAACCTTACAATATCGAGCTCCTGATACAACGTACATCAATGCAGCGACTTGTAACGCTGCTCAAGTTGGTCAAAATACCATGTTTGATTATAATCAATATGGATGTGATAGTATTATTATTACGACAACAACCTTATTGCCAAATGATACGACTTATATTGTTTCAACTTCGTGTAATCCTGCAGACACTGGAACAGTTGTAACGATGTGGACAAATCAAAATGGTTGTGATTCACTGGTTTATACTACCGTGAATTTAGATATTTCAACCGAGCAAACAAACGATTATACATTCTGTGGAAGCGGAAGTGTTGTCGTCAACGGAAATACTTATACGACTTCGGGAATGTATTCCGATACGATGACTTCTTACTTAGGTTGTGATTCGATTGTTAATACGAATTTGACGATTATTCCGATTCCGACGATTACACAAAATGTAGAAATTTGTCAAGGAGAAAGCGTGACTGTTGGTGCGAATATTTATACAATGAGTGGAAACTATATCGACACATTGACGCAAGTCAATAATAATTGTGATTCGATAGTTATTACGAATTTGAATATTATTACACCAAATGTATTTAATCAAGATGTGGAAATTTGTCAAGGCGATACTTTATATATTATTGACTTTTTCGCTCCGATTGGCAATGTAAATTCAACGGGTACTTCGAGCGGCTATTTCCAATCAGGAACTTACACAGACACGATTACGGCAACAAACGGTTGTGATTCTATTGTTATTACTAATTTGACGATTTCACCAAATACATCTTATAATAATGATGTGGAAATCTGTGTCGGAGATTCTTTACAAATTGGTACAGTTTGGTACAATATACCAGGAACGCATACGGAAATATTAACAGCAGCAAACGGTTGTGATTCGACCGTGACGATTAATTTATCATTCTTTGATAATGATACGACTTATGTCAATGCTCAGACTTGTGATGCTCAACAGGTCGGTACATTTAGTACGACATCGACAAGTACAAACGGTTGTGATTCGGTCACAATAACAACTTATACTTTAGTACCAACAATTCGAGATACAATTACGACGTCGATTTGTGCAGGAGATTCGATTGTTATTAATAAAAATTCGTATAACAATACAGGAATTTTCACGGAAACAATGACTTCAAGTTTTGGTTGTGATTCGATAGTTCGATTAGAATTGACAGTGAATCCGTTGGATACAACTTACGTCAATAATACAACTTGTGACCAAGCACAAGTTGGAACATTTACAAATACATTTACAAATCAGAACGGTTGTGATAGTACAGTAATAAATACGATTACTTTCTTGCCGAGTATAACGACAACAATTGATACGTCGATTTGTGAAGGTGATGTTTATATAGTTTATAATCCAGCTTTGCCAACACCAACTGGTTATAATCAAACTGGAACATATTACGATACCTTACAAGCTGCAAACGGTTGTGATTCGATTGTGATTTCTAACTTAAATGTTTTACCAAATACATCTTATAATAATGATGTGGAAATCTGTGTCGGAGATTCTTTACAAATTGGTACAGTTTGGTACAATACAGCAGGAACGCATACGGAAATATTAACAGCAGCAAACGGTTGTGATTCGACCGTGACGATTAATTTATCATTCTTTGATAATGATACGACTTACGTCAATGCTCAGACTTGTGATGCTCAACAAGTCGGTACATTTAGTACGACATCGACAAGTACAAACGGTTGTGATTCGGTTATAATAACAACTTATACTTTAGTACCAACCATTCGAGATACAATCACAACGTCGATTTGTGCAGGAGATTCGATTGTGATTAATAACAATGCGTATTACAATACAGGAATTTTCACGGAAACAATGACTTCAAGTTTTGGTTGTGATTCGATAGTTCGATTAGAATTGACAGTGAATCCGTTGGATACAACTTATATTAATACAACGACTTGTGACGCTCAACAAGCAGGAACGTTTACGAATACTTACACGAATGAAAATAATTGTGATAGTACAGTTATTAATACAGTAATATTTGTTCCGAGTATAACGACAACAATTGATACGTCGATTTGTCAAGGCGATGTTTATATAGTTTATAATCCAGCTTTGCCAACGCCAACTGGTTATAATCAAACTGGAATTTATAACGATACTTTAGTCAGTTCAAATGGCTGTGATTCGATAGTGATTTCTAATTTGACCGTTCACCAAAAAGATACAGTTCTACAATTAGCTTATACTTGTGATACGTCACAAGTTGGACAAACGCAAACGGTATATACAAATAGTCATGGTTGTGATAGTTTAGTTGTATTGTTTACATCTTATGCAGAGTCAGAAATATCGGTGACTTACACAACATGCGATCCAAATATGGCTGGCGATTCAACTTATGTTTATACCAATCAATATGGTTGTGATAGTATTATCAATGTTTCAGTTACTTTATTGCCAAGCGATACGACTTATTTACAAGCGACAACTTGTGATCCGAATCAAGTCGGAACAAGTCAAGTCAGCTTTACAAATAACACAAATGGATGTGATTCATTAGTAATTACAAATACCATTTTATCACCAAATGTTACAACAAATATTGACACGTCGATTTGTGAAGGCGAGTTTTACTATATTTCAGGAGGTGGAATTTATGATACGACAGGAATTTATGTAGATACACTTTATGGATTTGGATTTAATGGTTGTGATTCGATTGTCATTACAGATTTAACCGTTATTCCGAATGATACGATTTATACACAATCGACAACTTGTGATGCAAATTTAGCAGGAACATTTACAAATTCATATTTGAGTCAGAATGGTTGTGATAGCACGGTGATTGAAACGGTAATTTTATTACCAAGTGATACGACGTATTTAACATCGACAACATGTGATCCACAATTAGTTGGCACATCACAAATGTTAATGACAAATAATCAAGGTTGTGATTCATTAATTATTACCACAACAAGTTTATTGGCGAGTGATACAACGTATTTACAAGCAACAACTTGTGATATACAATTTGTAGGCATATCACAAATGTTGATGACGAATAATCAAGGATGTGATTCTTTAATAATTACAACAACAAGTTTATTAGCAAGTGACACAACATATTTGACAGCGACAACTTGTGATATACAATTTGTAGGCACATCACAAATGTTGATGACAAATAATCAAGGTTGTGATTCATTAATCATTACAACAA
>JBGCFH010000021.1:0-10672 GCA_045106825.1 Saprospiraceae bacterium
TTCTTATTTTATAATTTTTTAAATAACAAATTACAGTTTTATCATTATTTTGCTACTAAAAAACCGTACTTTTGCAACTATGCAAAAACTAACATTTTCAGGACACGATACTTTTTATTGTCGGCATTATTGGCTAAAAAAAGGAATTGACTTTATTAACGCAGGGCGAAGTTTTACAGCGAAAGATGCTGTTATAGACTTAGGTGTTGGTAAGAATATGGTTTATGCGATTCGTTACTGGCTTCGGGCTTTTGGATTGGCAGAAGAAGGTGAACAAATAGTTAGCGAATTAGGAAAAACGATTTTTGCAGAAAATGGTTATGATGCTTATTGTGAAGATATCGGAACACTTTGGTTATTACATCATCAATTAGTTACGATGGAACACGCTTCGATTTATTCGATGGCTTTTAACCAATTTCGTAAGATTCGAGTAGAATTTACAAGAGAACATTTTATAAAATATATTGTCAAATATTGTTCAACAAATAATATTCGATATAATGAAAATACCATTAAAAGAGATGTTGGTGTTTTCTTGAATAATTATCAACCTTCGTCCAAATCTTCTACGGTTGAAGACAGTTTCTCTGCCTTATTACATGAATTGAATATCATCGAAAAGTTGGGAAGAGTTGGCAAAGAAAGTCAAGGTCAATGGTACAGAATTGAAATGAAATCTCGTACTGATTTACCTGCTTTGATTGTTTTGTATTGCATTGTAGCGAATGAAAAATATGGTGATTCCATTACCTTTCAAGAGCTTTTTGATACAAATGGTGTTGGCAGTGTTTTTTGTTTGAGCAAAGAAGGATTGATGGATAAAATCGAGGAATTTCAACAAGTTTTCCCTGATATTATTTACAAAGATGATGGTGGCGTTCAAACTTTACAATTTAAAAATAAGCCTTCTAAAAGTGAGGTTTTAAATACATATTATGTCGGTTAATTTTTCTCCTTCTATAAATATTATTCGGGATAATGCGAAGCAAATCAACTACATTCCGACCAATAATTCAAAGCAAATTTACCAATCTATTGCGTCAAATTTTGCTTCGGGTTTGCACTCGTTTACCATAATCGGAAGTTATGGAACGGGAAAATCTGCTTTTTTGGTTGCTTTAGAAAATACGCTTCGAGGTGAACAGATTTTCTTTGAACGAAGCGACAACAATTTTAATGGAATTGAGGATTTTCAATTTATTAATATTGTTGGTTCTGTGAATTCGGTGATTGATTCGGTTGCAACAGAATTTGATGTAAAATCAAATACAAAAACGATTCTAAAACACATCAAAACGCAATTATCAGCTAACAAGTGTTTGGTGATTGTAATTGATGAATTTGGAAAATTTTTGGAATATGCAGCCAAAAATAATCCTGACGAAGAGTTATATTTTATTCAACAATTGGCAGAATTAGCAAATGATGAAAACCATAATTTGCTATTTATCACAACGCTACATCAAAATTTTGATGCTTACGCCAATGATTTGGACGAAAGTCAAAGAAAGGAATGGGAAAAGGTAAAAGGTCGATTGAAGGAATTGACGTTTAATGAACCTGTTGAACAATTATTGGCTTTAGCAGCAGAACGTATTAATGATAAATTCGTTGATTTAAAAAAGCCGACTTATCCAAAAGAGTTGGTAAAAGTCATCAAAGCGAATAGCATTTTTCCGCTTCGTAACCAATTAAAAAAAGCATTTGTTCAACAATTATATCCGTTTGAACCGTTGTCCGCAGCAGCTTTGACAATTGCGTTGCAACGTTATGGACAAAATGAACGTTCCCTTTTTACTTTTTTAGATACAAAGGATTATAAAGGTATTCAGCAGTTTGATATTGAAAAAGAAAACTATTATAGTTTAGCGTCGATTTATGATTATTTCTATCATAATTATTTTTCAACTTTAACAAGTCGAGATAAAAATCACGATTATAGAAGTTGGACTTTGATTAGAAATTCGATTGATAGAGTTGAAGCGATTTTTGAAAATGAAGAACAAGAAGCGGCTTTAAAAATTGTCAAAACAATTGGTTTATTGAATCTTTTAGCGACAAAAGCGACAAAGATTAATAATGACTTTTTAAAAATCTATTGTAAGGAATGTTTAGGCATCGAAAAGATTGATTTTATCTTAGGTCAGTTAGCAGGTTCGCAAATAGTTAGACATCAACGATATAGAGATAATTATGTATTGTATGAAGGTTCTGATATTGATATTGATGGCGAATTAGACAAATTACGAAGCGAAGTTGAGCCGATAAAAAACATTTCACGAGCTTTAAAGAAGTTTTTACCATTGGATTTTGCAGCAGCAAAATCAGCATCTTATAAACGAGGAACACCGAGATTTTTTCAGTTTGAAATTTCGGAACGTCCGTTAAAAACCTTTAACGGCAACGAAATTGATGGTTTTGTAAACTTATTGTTTACAGATGATATAGAAAAAAGCGAGATTTTAGAGATTGTTAATCAACCGATTTTACACGCTTATTTTGTGGAAACACCAAATATCAAAAAGAAGCTACACGAAATCGAAGTTGTTGATAAACTCTACAAAAGTATTGACAATCATAAAGACGCTGCAAAAGTAGAAGTTAGTAACGAGCGAGATTTTAGGATTCAAAGTCTAAAAAACTACCTTAACACGGTACTTTTTAATAACAGTAATAATGTAAATTGGTATTTTAATGGCGAAACGATAACGATTAAAAGTCGTACTGATTTCAATAAAATGTTATCACAAATTTGTGAAACAATTTATCATAAAACGCCAACTTTACGAAGTGAATTAATGAATCGTCATAAGTTATCAAGTAACGTTTCTTTGGCTCGAAGAAACTTGTTAAGGCGAGTTATTGACAATTACGAAGAAGAAAATTTAGGATTTACAGCGAGTGAATTTCCGCCTGAAAAAGCAATTTATTTTGCCTTATTGAAAAATACAGGTATTCATAAAGAAGGTCGTTTAGGTTTACATTATTTTGGTGAACCAACAGATGATACTTTTTTAGAATTATGGAATGCTTGTAATACTTTTTTGGAAAGTGCAACCGTTGGGAAAAAATCATTGACGGAATTAGTTGATATATTGAGTCGTCAACCGTTTAAACTTAAAAACGGATTTTTAGAATTTTGGCTACCAATTTACTTATTTATTCGTCGTGATGAATATACATTGTATCGAGAAGATATTTATATTCCTTATCTGAATTTTGATATTTTAGATGCGTTAATGCGAGGTATTCAAAAATATCAAATCAAGACTTTTCATATTCAAGGTATTCGTTTAGAATTGTTTAATAAATACCGAGAATTGATTCGTCAACCTGAAGTTGACAATGTAAAAGAAACGAGTTTCATCAATACAATTAAACCGTTTATTGTCTTTTACAATCGAGAAATAAATGATTATGCTCGAAAAACAAATCGTATTTCAGATGATGCAAAAGCATTTAGAAAATCGGTAAAAGGAGCAAGAGAATTAGAAAAAGTCTTTTTTGAGGATTTATTGACAAACTTTGGTGTTTCCTTGAATGATTTGGCAGGTTCAGAAGATAATTTGAATGGTTATGTCAAGCGATTAAGAGATGCAATGCGAGAATTAACGTCGGTTTATGCGAACTTAATTGAACGTATTGAAGAAAATATTTTGGAAGAGTTAGGATTAGTTGGTCAGCCGTTTTATCAATATTTGAAAGCCATCAAAAAACGCTATCAACCGCTAAAAAACTATTTATTAACGGATAAACAAAAGATATTTAAAGCTCGATTGTTTGGACAGTTAGATTCACCTGAAAAATATTTTAGTTCGATTGCAACGGCTTTAGTTGGCAAAACATTAGATAAAATAAATGACGAACAAGAGTTTATTTTACACGAAAAAATAAAACAAGGACTTCGTGAATTGGATAATCTTTTGGAAATCGCTAATTTAGATTTTGAAGAAAAAGAAGAAACGGCTTTACAAATTGAAATTACAAGTTTCAATAAAGAACCTGTTAAACACAAAGTCATTTTATCCAAATCGCAATCTAAAAAAGTTAATAACTTAGAACAAGAACTTAGAACAGTTTTAGAACGTTCTGATATAAAAATTCAACAAGCAGTTTTAATTAAGTTATTAGAGAAACAACTCAATGGAAAATCAAAATAAAGTTCGTCACGTATTAGGGATTTCGGGAGGAAAAGATAGTGCTGCGTTGGCTATTTATATGAAAAACAAATATCCGAATTTGGATATTGATTATTATACTTGTGATACAGGAAAAGAGTTAGACGAAACCTACCGATTAGTTGAAAATTTAGAAGGTTATTTGGGCAAAGAGATTACAAAACTAAGAGTTGCGAAAGATAGTATGGTCAATCCTTTTGACCATCTTTTGGAGATAAAAGGAAATTATTTACCATCGCATTTTTCTCGTTGGTGTACCAAAGAATTAAAACTCAAACCGTTTGAAGATTGGGTCAAAAACGATCCGATTGTGTCGTATGTTGGCATTCGAGGCGATGAAGATAGAGAAGGTTATATTTCCACAAAATCTAATATTCAATCTATTTTTCCCTTTCGGAAAAACCTTTGGAGTTCTGATGTGATTTCAAAAGCGTTGAATAATAAAAATCGAACGAAATTAGTCGAATTTTATCAACAAGAAGCGATTTCGCACAAGTTAGATAGAACGATTGAAATCGTGAATGAACCGATTGCGATTAGTTTTCAGCAAGATAAAAAGCTGCAAATGCTGATGGATTTGGACACAAAAGCCTTTAATCGGGTTATTTTTCAGTTTTTGCAATCAACCGATTATCCGTTATCAAAAGTCAATGATTATCCTGTTTTGGATAACGACGATATTTTAATTCGAGAGGATATTTTTGATTTGTTGCGAGAAAGCGGCGTTGGCGTTCCAAACTATTATGAAAAAATAGAATATACAGTTGATGGACAAGTCGGTTATTATGCTCGAAGTCGGTCAGGTTGTTACTTCTGCTTTTTTCAACAAAAAATAGAATGGGTTTGGCTCTTAGAACAACATCCGCAATTGTTTCAATTAGCGATTGATTACGAAAAAGAAGGCTATAATTGGATTCAAGATGAACCGCTAATCGAATTAATGCGACCTGAACGAGTTCACGCAATAAAATCTGAACATTTAAAAAGAATGAACCGAATTCAAGCCAATAAAAAATCCCCTTTCCTCACCGATATTTTAGATGAGGAAGAAGGCGTTGGTTGTGCTGCTTGTTTTATTTAGGTTTTGTCTCCAAAATCAAATTCAAAAAAGCATCAGGAACAAGGTGATAATTAGAATTTTCTTCTCCTTTTTCCTGTAATAGTGTCAATCCACCATTAGTATAAGATTCCATAGTATGAATCAATTGTCTAACTATTTTTTCAACTTTAATCTCACCTTTGTCTAAAGCAATTAAATCTACATCGGTTTTAGCGACTAATGCTACAAACATATATTCTTGTAGTTCCGCAAACGACTCACGTCCACGACTATTTTTATTTCCCCAGTGTCGGATATGATGACTAAAATCTACTTTCGTAGTATCTTTAGGGATTTCGAAATATAAGTCATTATAAAGCCCCAAAAAGAAAGCATATATATATAATTCGTAATTTCTACTAAAATGTTTTCCAAGACTTTCTACAGAATCTTCATCTCTAACACCTTTATTTGCCTTTGATTTAAAAAGCGTATCTCTAAATTTTTCATCATACTTCGGGATTCTTGAAGCCCAAACACGAAATAAATTTTCTTTCATTTATAAATGTATTACTTGTGAATTAATAGTGTGAAGTTTTTTATCGTCAAAAGGTCGTTCTAATTTCACCCAAATTGCTTTGTCTCTTTTGATTTCTTTAAACTCCTCTTTTATCACCAAACTGTTGTTTGCATCTTTGACCAAAAAATCTTTGATTAAGAGAATCTTTTGTCCCGGAGTATTACTTAACAAATTAAAGAATTGTGCTTTTTTTGTTTCTCCAAACGAAGAAGTTGGTGCATCAAAAATCATTGGAAAACTTTCATCGTTATTTTCCTTGGTAAGTTCTGATATAGCAAAAAGGATAGACAAGTACTTAGACGTCAGTAAAGATTGATTTGGTCTTGCGAATACTTTACCATTTAATTCTTGTAATTCGATTCTAACATCTTTATTATCATTTAATCGAAATTTGATGATTCCTGTAAAAGCATCAATATTAATTTTAGAAAAAATACGATTAGCTTTTTTCTCTAAAATATCTAAAAATTCATTGAATTTACGTTTTTCTGTATCTCTAAAGATTGTTGCTATATCTCTTATAACTTGTCTTGTTTCTATAAGGTAGTTATTTGAAGATTCACGGTCAATTTTATCAAGTTCTACCTTTTTAGTATTAATTATTCTTTCTAATTTTTCAATCTCATGCGTAAACCTTGTAATATTTTTATCAGCTTCTTTTGATGTTTTTCCGAATGCTCTAAAATTATTTAAAGTATGTAATAAATTAATTTCTGATTGATTCGCTTCACTAAGTATTTTAATTTTATCAGCTTCATTAACCTCTAACTTTTCTTTAAAACGTTTCATTTCTTTCTTACGACCTTCATTAAATTCATACCTTTCAACAATTAAATCTTTTATTTCTTTAGTAAAATATAGATTACTTTCTTGATTTTGTTGAATACCTCTTAATCTTTTTAAGTAATCGTGTTTATATAATGGTTCTTCTTCTTTCTCATCGTCTTTAGATAATGATTTTAATAATTTTTCTAACTTCTCCATCATGTAACTATATGCTTCGCTATCTTTTGGTGCTTCACGTCCACAAACCTTACAAACTTCTTCATCAAGCATTTCTTGCATTAACTCTTTTGAAGGTGTTTCAATTGGTAAAGGAACAAATTCTTTCACAAACTCTGCAGCAGTTTCTTGCCTTTGTTGCTTCTTACCTATTTCTCTCTCATGCTCATTTTCTAATTTTCTTCGCTTCCTACTAAGGCTATTGATTTTAGTATTATATTCTTTAAAAATAGGTTCAAAGTGAACTAAAATCCATTTTTCATCTAATAAAGCTTTGGTATAGTTCTCATCAATTCTTAGTTCTGTTCTTCGGATTTTTTCCTCAAATTCTTTAATTTTAGTATTGATAGTTTTAATTTCCTCTGCATTTTTAAGATTATTTTCTATCTCATTTAAACCTTTTTCACTTTTTTCCTTTTCGGCATTTGCAAACTCCAAATTATTTTTTAAATCTCTTAATTCTCTTTGAGCAGCATCAAGTTCTCCTTGTAATTTTCTGTAATCTTTTTCCTGCTTCTTACTCCGACGACTTTCTTTGTCTATATCTTTATTAATTCGTTCCTCAAATAAAGAAGTCGATTTAGTATATTTATCATAATGTTTAGCAAAAGAGAATGTGTCAATTAAATTTTTTAAACTTTTGGTTTCATTAAAAATATTCAATTCTGATTCTCCTTTGAACATAGAATATTTTCGAAATTCTGATGGGAATATTTCTTTTAATAAATTTTTACCATCTACAGTTTCTCGTTCACCTTTAGAATTTTCACTAACGCCTTTTATTGATGAATTATAAGTATTTATTTCTTCATCTCTTTTTTCAACATTAAAAGATCGACTAACTTGTTTAAGGACTTCGTGTTGTTCAACTTGTATTTTCACTGAAACTTCAAATGAGTTACCCTCTTCTAATTCATTAAGTTTTTTTGCAGATATTAGATTTTTTAAATTTCTTACATTTCCATTAAAAAGCCATACTAAAGCTTCATAAAACTTAGTTTTACCTTCACCGTTTTCACCTAAAATAATATTTAAGCCATCAGCAAAGACAAATTCTTTTTTATCATAATAGCATAAAAAATTTTCTATAATTACTTTTTTGATAATCATATTGCGGCTTCATTTAAATATTGAGTAATCATTCTATATAACTGCTTATCATCAGAAGATAGAGAGCTTTCCTTATCGTTTACAATTAATGCTATAGTTTTAATAATAGCCTTTTTTGATTTTTGTGCATCAAATACTTTTTTAGGTAAATCATCTTTTGAAATACTATATTTTTCTTTAATGATTTCATGCTCTAAAAAACTTTGTAATATTTTATCTCGTTTAAGCATCTTGATTAGTTTTCATTATAAAGATTAAGGTTATAGAAGTCCAAAACATTTTTTAAGACTTCATAAGTATCCATTTTATTTGAAGCTAAAGCTGCAAAATCTTTAACTCTATCTAATTCTTTTTTCACTAAACTTCTTTCCATATTGTAAGTCTTCTCGTTTAGACCTATTTGAGGAATTACAACTAAATCATGTATAACTGCATGAGTTTTGTCATTATGTTTTCTTAAAACTCGTCCTCTACGTTGAATAAATTGACGAGGATTTCCAGTACTTGCACAGAAGATCGCTAACTCTGAACGAGGAACATCAACACCTTCATCTAAACATTTCATAGAGGTTAAAACGTGAACTTTTCCATTTTCAAAGTTTTTGATAAGTTCATCTCTATTTTTAGTTTTAGCGGTGTACTGTTTAACTAAAATATCAAAGTCTATTCGACTTACGGTTCGTGTGTAATTTGTTATTAGTTTGAGTTCATCATCATCTTCTTGATATTCATCAGTTTGTGCATAATCAGGATTTGTTCCTTCGGGAACATAAATCAAAGTATATTTTAAATGCCTTTTTTTATTAAATTCATCTTTAAGAATTCGATTAAAAGCAATCAATTTATTTTTAGCTTTATGAATAATTCGTTTACGAATCATCAATAGTTTTTCTACTTCTTCTGATTTTTTATAAGACAAAGTTTTTGAGTCGAAAAACTTCATTAATTGAAGAGAAATTTTAATATATTCTTCAAATTCTTCATTATCTAATTCAACAAGATGCGGATAATATGTGTAGTTGCAGAGCCAACCTTTTTCCAATGCTTGTTTCATTGTAAATTGAAATGTATATGGATATTTAGAGTTAAAGAACTCTTCTATCTTTTTATTTCCAATATCATCATAATAACGATTTGGTGTAGCTGATAAACCTATTCTTTTTTGCAGATGAATGTTAGGTAAAGTTTTTAATAGCTTATTTGTTCCTATATTATGAACTTCATCTGCAATTATCAATGTTTGATTTGGCAGTTTTTTAAAATAAGATTGAAACTTTTTTCTATAAAATGAAGCATAAGTAATAATAATAATAAACGATGTTTCTTTGAAATGACTTATTGTATTTACTAATGAAACCTTTTCAGACCATTTTTCTTTTGAATTAACCTTTATAATATCATTAAAATTAAATTTTTCACATTCATTTTCCCATTGATTTACTAAAGCAATTGTAGGTACAATAATAACAGCTTGATAACTTCCCGTATCTCGATATTCATTCAATAGACAATTTAAAGAAGTGATTGTTTTCCCTGTACCTGTTGCCATAGCGAAAATGCCTTTTTTATCATTTTTTATCCAATTCTTATAGGCTTCATTTTGATAATCACGAGGTCCAGCAGGATAAGGAAACTTAGGTTTTTCTAAATCTTCTTTAATTTGATTTTCTATACCTTTTATATATTTTTGAATATTATCACTGATAAATAAACCTTCCTTTTCTCTCAAAACTTCACTTTCTTCCAATAACTCTTCTAATGATGTATTTCCATATTTTCTTTCAATCTCATTGATTACCAATTTATCATGATTGAGATATTCTACGAAATCAGCTTCTTTATTAAAAATCTTATCGAAATATTCATTTTGCTCTTCTATTGCTTTAACATCTCGATTACTATCCCAAGATAGTTTAACAGTTAACTCTTCTAAGTTTGCTAATAATCCTGATGCTGTGAAATTACATGAAGCTTTGAATTTTACTTGATTTTCACCATCACTAAGAACACCTGACTTAAAGTGTGCTATTCCTCGTCCTTTTTTAGGTTTTACAATAACTATTTGTATTCTATCATTTGCAATCAACCAAGCTAAACATTTGAAAAAATGTCGTCCATACTCATCTAAAGTAATTTTAAGTAAGTCAAAATCTTCAATATATTCAGAATAGTCATTTAAGTAATTAGATTTTGATTCTTTAAGAATGTTAAAATCGTTATCACTTATAAATTGATTTATAACCAATTTTAAAACACCTCCATTATAAAGAAAATATGCAAAACCTAAAGACAAAACCTTAATTGCAGAAGAACTAAAATAACCCAATAAAAGATTGGCTGAATTACTATGAATAAGTGATTCAAGATAAAATTGATACGGTTCATATTTTGCTCCTGTTCGATATTCTCGACTTTCAGGATATTGTATATTTTTCAACATAATTTTAAGGAAAAAGAGAGTATTGTTAGGTAGTGGTTCAAGTTATAGTGCTTTACTTTAAAAACAAAACAATTATTACTGATTAATATATATTTTTATTTTTTATTCGATATGAAAAACCCAAAAGGCGGCGTTCGGCATTGTGTGGAAGGAAAAGGGTTTTATTAATGGACAATTGATAATGGACAATTGACAATTATTAAAAAACGGCATTTTTGAGTTTTTTTGAAAACTTAGGAATGCCGTTTTTTATGGTTATATTTGAGGAGTTACAAATTCTAAGTATTGCAACTATTTAGAAATAATCACCGTTTGTGATT
>JBGCFH010000210.1:0-57467 GCA_045106825.1 Saprospiraceae bacterium
AAATTATTATTTTAAGTAGCAGCTGTCTTTAGTTTCAGTAAACAATTTCAAACAAAGACGGCAGCTACTGGCAAAAATTGTCAAACAACCAAAAAAATAATTTTGTTAATGAAAAATCTGCGTGAATCTGCGAAATCTGCGAAATCTGCGTGAGATGATTGTTTTGCAAGGCAAAACGTAATATTTTCATTTTTAAGTTTAATATCAGCGAAACATGAATATTATAATAAAAAGTGTTGAATAGATAATTCATTATATGAAACAGTTTAAAAATAGAGAAGAAGCAATAAAGTGGTTAGAGAACCTAAGTGATGATGAATTATTACTTTTTAGAGATTTATTTGTATTAAATCCTAAAGAGGACAACTACAACTACTTCACCTTAAAAATCCCCAAAATACTACAAACACCAATGTTACAATACATTGAGTTTTTCAAAGATTATGTAAAAGCAACGAAAGATAAAGAAGTTATTTTTGATGTTAAACGAGATAAAGCAGGATTAATATTAATTACAAATGGAAATACTGGTGTGACTTTGCCTGAATTAGGTGAATATTTTCAAGAATATGTTGGTTTAGTTCAGAAAGATTTAGATAAATGGATTCCTAATTTTGATAGTCCCAAAACACCTATTGAAGCTGATATTTTTAGATTAAAGTTACAAACAGAAGTTTCGAGTTTAACGTCGAAGTTAGACATTGCTCGTTTTGAGGCAAATAGTTTGAATAAACAATTAGCAGACAAAGAAAAACAAGTCACATTCTTAATGAATTTAAGCAATAATTTGCAACAAGATATTCGCTTACTCATCGAAGGACGAACCGCAGAAACATTGAATGTTGACCAGTTACTTTTGGATATTATCGACCAAGCAGTTAGAATGTTGGAACGTAAAAGCAGTCAACAATTAGAAGATTTGCATAATGATATTTTAACAGATTTTTTGCGTCAAAAAGGCTATTATGCGACAGACCAAACTCGTAGCGGACGTTCAAAATTAGGCGTTGGCGAGTTGGATATTATGATTCGTAAAGAAAATGGTGTTCCGTTTTCTATCATTGAAGCGTTCCGTTTAGATTCTTGTGGAAAAGATAATAAAACCGTTGCTGCACATATTGATAAATTAATTCATGATTACGATACAGCAGGACACGAACGCAATTTTATCATCGTTTATGCAGAAGCTAAAGATTTTGGACGACTTTGGAATAACTACAAAAATTATGTCAGTGAACTCAATGGCAAACCAAGTTTTCGTGTAAAATATCCATTGATTGCTTTCAATGAAAAAGAGGATATTAGTCAAAAATCAAGTATCAAAATTGGTGTTGCCAAACATCGTAGAGATGATTCAAACGTAGAAATTTATCATATTTTTATCAATATGTTTGGTGGAAAAATTTAGATATTCAGTTGGAAAGCATCTTCAAAATGTTTTCCAATTTGTCAAAAAAGACACAAAGTATACTTTTCAAAGAATCCAAATTCTTTGTATCTTTTTTATAAAAATCATAACTCATGGAATTTGCAAGTACTGGTAATTCAAATAATCGAAAAATACAAAACTCAACTCAACAAATAAAACCTATTCTAAGACCTCTTCCACAGAAATAACTGTTTTTTACAGATGAAAAAAGTATCTTTGAACAAGTATTCTTTATCATTAGAGATGAAACCTATTATAATTTTTTATTCAAAACTCAAAGTTTTATGAAAACCAAAAACTTACTTTTAATACTTATCCTTACTGTTTTTTCCAATGTCATTTATGCACAATTTACCGTAACTGATTTTAGTCAAAGTTCCGTTACTCTTAATCAATGGGCTAATTCATTTACAGGTACAGGTGTTACCGTTTCAAATGTAGCATTTCAAGGTGATAGTTCACAAATAGGTGCATTCAATGGTGCAACAGGATCAGGTTTGCAAAATGGATTAATACTATCTTCAGGTAATGTTAATAATGGGAATAGTCCAAATACTGCTGGAGGTACAACGACACAATTTAATACCTCAACAACTACAAGTTTATTAAGTAGTATTGTTACGGGAACGATAAATGATTATGCGATTTTGTCGCTTGATTTTGTTCCATTTGGTGATACAATTATATTTAATTACGTCTTTGCTTCCGAAGAATATCCAGAATGGGTTGGTTCTTCGTTCAATGACGTTTTTGGCTTTTTTCTAATTGATAGTGCAGGAAGTTATCAAAATATTGCGTTGATTCCAGGCACAACTTTACCCGTTTCTATCAACAATGTAAATGCAGGTTCTAATGCTGCTTACTATGTTACGAACACATTGAATCAGATGGAATATGATGGTTATACGACTGTTTTACAAGCCAAAGCAGTTGTTGTTCCTAATCAAACATATACCTTACAACTGGCAATTTCAGATGTTGGTGATGGAGCATTTGACTCTGCGATATTTTTAGAGTTTGGTAGTTTTTCGTCTATTAGTAATAATGGAAACTTAGTTGGAAATATTTTAACGCCTGATTTTTCAGATGAAATCCACGAAGGTTGTTTGAGCGGAAGCGTAAATTTTGTTATGACAGATACACTTCCAAACGATACGACAATTTATTATACAATTGGTGGAACAGCACAAAATGGTGTTGATTATCAAATGATTGCAGATTCTGCAATTATTCCAGCAGGACAATTTGGCGTTCAAATTCCGATTATTCCTATCACCGATGCATTGACAGAAGGACAAGAAAATATTTTGATTGCGTATCAAAAGGATAGCGTTACGATTGATACATTAGAAATGTTTATTAATGAACCATCTGGATTTTTACCCGTAGCATTTACAGATACGACTGTTTGTATTAATGATCCATTAAATGTTGCATATACTGGTATTCAAACTGGCAATACGTTTTTGTGGCAATATGCCTTATTACCAACGATTATTTCAACGAATCAAGTAGCTTCTGTTTTTACGAATGGCTCGACAACGATAGCAGGTATACAAACAACTTCAAAAGGTTGTATTCAAGTTGATACTGTAAACATTACAGTCGAAACACCACCGAATCCAATTGTTTCATGTCAAGCGATTTCATCCGATTCGATAATTGTCACTTGGACATCGACTGGTAATATTACACAAGTAGAAGTAAATATTGATAATAATGGTTGGATTTCTGCCAATGATGGTTTGTTTGGACACGTTGTTAGTGGCTTAACAGCACTTAGTCAAGTTGGTATTCAAGTAAGGTGTTTTGGTTTGTGTGCCGATTCGATTCCAGTTATTGATTCTTCATTCTGTACGACTTTGAGTTGTGATGTGATGACTTCGATGAGTTCAACACCTGTTGCTTGTTTTGGAAGTTGTGATGGAACAGCAACGGTTATTACAAATAGCGGAACAGCTCCATATATTTACACTTGGTCAAATGGAATTACTCAAAATACAGCAACGATTAACAATCTTTGTTCAGGTTTATTCTATGTAACTATAACAGATGCAAACGGTTGTACTGGTGTAGATTCCGTCATTATTACAGAACCGTTACCGATTAATGTTATCGTCAATGTTACGAACTCATTGACAGGACAAAGTACAGGAAGTGCGACCACAATTATAACTGGTGGATTTCCACCTTATACTTTCACTTGGAGTGGCGGAAGTTCGACCAATTTAGCAGGAGGAAATTATACAGTAACGGTAACGGATGCTAACAATTGTTCTGATATTATTCCTTTTACGATTAATGATGTGAATTGTGTTGTGACAGGAAATGCTCAGATTACAGATGTTTCATGTTTTGGAGCAAGTGATGGAATAATCACTTTTTCAGTAACACAAGCCAGTGGAAATTATAATTTTGTTTGGTCGAATGGCGATACAACGGCAACGATAAATAACTTAGCCATTGGTAATTATTCGGTAACAGTTACAGATAGTTTAGGTTGTGCCTTGACGAATACATATAATATTACTCAACCAGATTCGATTGATGTTCAGTTTATGATTATGAGTGATTCTATGAATTTAGGAATTGGAAGTGCTATACCGTTTATTTCAGGCGGAACATCACCTTATAACTTAATTTGGAGTGGCGGAGATTCTATCAATCTGACACAAGGTAATTATTCTTTAACCGTTACGGATGCGAATAATTGTACTGGAACATATGGATTTTATATTGATAATACGGTTTCGACAAATGATTTAATCAATGAGAATGAAATCAATGTATTTCCGAATCCAGCTAATAATTTTATTAATATTCGTTTGAATTTTGATAAGAATTACGCTGTACAATTAAAAATTATAAGTACAGATGGTCGCTTAGTTCAAAATATACAAACCGAAACATCACAAATGAATAATTTAAAAATTTCAGTTAGTGATTTACCAAAAGGAATGTATATTATGCAGTTTGTATTTGAAAATCAAATTGTTACGAAGAGAGTTTTGGTTCATTAAGTGTTAAAAATACAAGACTTCAAGGTTATCATTCAAGGTAACCTTGAAGTTCAAAATTCAAAAATATTAGTTAATCGAACTATTTTATCAACATTAAGGTTTGAAAACTATATTTATTTAATAAAAAAAGGAATTTTTATTAAATAATATCTAAAAAAATGTATCTTTGCACCGCTTTAGTGAAAAAGCAATATAATGGCGAGGTAGCTCAGCTGGTTAGAGCGCAGGATTCATAATCCTGAGGTCGAGAGTTCAAGTCTCTCTCTCGCTACAAAAAATAAAAAGTCTTAAAACAATGCAATAGCAATAGTTTTAAGACTTTTTTATTTTACACTTTCTGTTACTATTTTGTTACAAAAATTTCTAACCAATGACACCTCAAGAATGGCTAAGACAAAATCCTAATAAAGGTATTAATGATTATTATGAATGGTTGTCAAATAATCCTAAAAATCAAGATACAAATACAAATTCTCGTTTCATAATATCAAATCCACAACATCAAACACAAGTACAAATTCGCCAAAATCTCATACCAACTATTTTAGTTGGAATTATAGGAATTGTAGCATTCTTTCTTCCTTGGGTAAAAATACAAATATTAGGTTATAATATTTTATCTGTTTCAGGATTTAGAATTCAAGAATTTATGACACAAACTGCAAAGTATGGTAATTTCGCTAATTATGAAACTTACGTATATATATCTTATGGAATTTTGATTGGTGCTATTTCAATTATACTTGGAGGTGCAATAAAATCTATTTTATTAATTTCATTTGGACAATTCGTCTATATAGTTTCTACTGTTGTGACAACAGTTATGATTTATCAATTAGCACAAATCAAAATTAATGATTTAACAATAATTAATCCTGTTGATTACGGATTGTATTTATCTGCCTTTACTGTTATTTTAATCATTATTGATATGATAAGATAAAATATGCTTTCAAGTATAAAATCACACATTACCTAAAAAAGCCTTTGAAGAAATCTTCTCCAAAGGCTTTTTTAATTTAATGAAAGTTCCATTTTCTACAACCCAATAATCCCATTAATCATATCCTGATTAATTTCACCACCAGCAAAATCATCAAATGCTTTTTCCGTCACTTCAATAATATGGTCAGCGATGAATTTAGAACCTTCTCTCGCACCTTGTTCGGGCGATTTGATACAGCATTCCCATTCCATCACAGCCCAACCATCGTAACCATATTGTGATAATTTGGAAAAAATCGACTTAAAATCAATTTGTCCATCACCTAACGAACGGAAACGACCAGGTCTATCGACCCAACTTTGATAACCGCCATAAACGCCAGAACGACCAGTCGGATTAAACTCTGCATCTTTGACATGAAACATCTTAATGCGTTCGTGATAAATGTCAATGTTTGCCAAATAATCCATTTGTTGCAATAAGTAATGACTCGGATCATACAACATATTACAGCGAACATGATTATCAACTTCTTCCAAAAATCGCTCAAAAGTTGCTCCATCATGTAAGTCTTCACCAGGATGAATCTCATAACACAAATCTACACCAGCTTCATCAAACTTATCCAAAATTGGTCGCCAACGTTTACCTAATTCCTTAAATGCAGACTCAACCAAACCTTGCGGACGTTGTGGCCAAGGATACATTGTTTGCCAAATCAACGCACCCGAAAAGGTTACATGAGCCGTTAATCCTAAATTCTCACTCGCTTTTGCAGCCCAAAGTAACTGCTGAACAGCCCATTCTTGTCGTACTTTCGGATTATTCTTAACGGCATCTGGAGCAAATGCGTCAAACATCGTGTCATAAGTCGGATTTACAGCAACTAACTGACCTTGTAAATGTGTTGATAATTCGGTAATTTGAATGCCTAAATCTGCTAATTTGCCTTTCAACTCATCGCAGTAAGTTTTGCTTTCCGCTGCTTTTTGCAAATCAATTGCTCGACTGTCCCAAGTCGGAATCTGTACACCAACATAACCTAAATCTGCTGCCCATTTTGCGATATTTTCTAATGAGTTGAATGGAGCTTCGTCACCTAAAAATTGTGCTAAAAATACAGCTGGTCCTTTTATAGTTTTCATAGTTCAGTTTATTTCCAAACCACAAAAGATATAATAATATAGAAATTAACTTTTGTGTCTTTTGTGTCTTTTGTGGTTTTAAAAAATTCATTTGAGTTACAATAATAATGAAAACCAATTCAACTACGAAACCATGAAAACAAAAAAATGTGATAAGGAATAGAATACATCGTTTTTTAAACTAAAAAAGCCATTTGAACCATGACAGTTCAAATGACCTTAATTGTACTTTTAAATCAATTGTTTTTTGGGAATTTAGTTAGAACCTGTAATATCAGCTCTACCTACATTATTAAAAGTAATAATGCTGTTAGTGTTCATTACATCATCCCACCAACATCCTCTTGTTACAACTTCTTGCTCTTTTACTAATCTCGCACCTGCATCATCCCATGAAAATCGGATTGCATTAAGATAGACGTTATGGTCATTTCCATAAGATTGAGTATGAGAACTGTTAGCATTTACAATAAAGCTAACATCACCTGCATTTCCATCATCAGGATTTGCACCATTACGAACATAAAGTGTAACGTAAAGATCTGAATTTGTCTTGTTTACGAAGGTTTTACGACCAGCCATAATTTGATTTTTTTAATTGTTAATAAATAGTTTTATTTTGTTAGTATGACCGCAAGTTACCTCATGTTTTCAACCTGAGGTAGTGTAAAAATACCTTTTCCTTAAATCACGTAATTGTACTTATTGCTCATTTATACCTTGAAATTTGCCTTTTTCTAAAATAAAAAACGGTGAACTTTCATCTGAAAATTCACCGTTTCTTAATTTGTTTTTGATTGATTACCATTCAATACAGTAATGATCGCTTGTATGATTAATACTCATATTTTTACCTTGTTGTTGAAGACTATCACGTTTTTGACAGAATTTAGAATATGATCTTGTTACATAACGTAATCCACCTTTGATATTTTTTGTTTCTTCGGCTGATAATTTTTGAAATCTGTTATTCAAACCTTTCATAGTTTTATGATATTTTTATTTAAAAAAGCAGTGCTTACATATTATATATAAATACCATACCAAGAATGAATATTAGATTATATAATACTAACTATTCCAAAATTTCAACTTCCTCCAAAATCGTCCAATCCTTAAACTCGTCCATATAATATAAATACGCACAAGAAGCAGGCGATTGATAACAACCTGCAATATCTGCCTTTAAGTCCAAATCTATTCGTTTGATGTCGTTGGCGTTCATTGTTCGGTAATACAGAATCAACCGATTGCCCATTAATTCATAAAAATCAAATTTATTTTCATCCAAACCTTGTTTGAGTTGCCACGGTTGTAGCGACAAACCAGATGGTAAACCGATGATTGCGGTTGTCATCGCTTGTTGTCGGTTTGCCTTATTTTTAATCAAAATTGATAAGCGAACGGTTTCACCTAAACGGATTTGAGTTTCATTTAACTGCATTGTGAGTTGAATTTCACAATCAGGAGATTTTGGAGGCAAACTCGTCAAATAATCAATCCCAATATTATAAGATAAAGCCATTTCCGTTTTAGAAAACTTTATACTTAATTCATTTTTACCTTGCTGCAATACAGACGCAAAATCACTATTGACGACTTCATAATGAGTAGCACTATCAAACTCAGTATATTTTATAACTTCTTGATTAACAGCTATTTCTACAACACCAGTATTTTTTGAATAATCATTAATTTCTTTTGAAAATTCTAAAAATGCTTTTAATACTAAAACGGTACTACTTGTTGAACCAAAATTTCCCCAAGAGTTTTGACTTGATTTTAGGTAATCAAAGCAACGTTTTAATTTTGGATGTTGCTTATTCCTACTTTTCATAATTGCTAAAGCCGCCAAAGCTGCTGTTTCCAAATCCAGCGTTAAACCTCTTGAACCTGGCATTGACACAAAATTATTATTTAACGTCCATTTTCCAGATGTTTCCTGCAATCGAAGTAAGTTTTTGACTAAGTTTTCTCCTTTTTCTAATTCCCCATAATTAAACATTGTATTTGCTGCCAAACTTAGGTAATACGGATTTTGAGTTTTCATTGCCTTTTGATAAGCAAAATTCATCTCTATATCCAAACCTTCAATTTTTGCTTCTGACAATGCCCAAGTGATGTATAAACTCTTTGTTGCTTCCTCAACATTTTTACTTTTTCCAATAAAACCCGATTTGTTATAGATATACAATCCATTTCCATCTCTCAAACCTAATAACCATTTTGTCGTTCTATCTATCATTTTTTGACTTACACCATCATAAACCGCCTTCATCTCCGTAAACTCCATGATACCATAAGCCGTCAATCCTCCATGACCTTCTCCTCGTCCAAACCATTCAAAACCGCCACCTTTACACTCATATCTTAATAAGCGTTCGTAACCAGCTTTTATATGATATTTGGCTGCTTTTATAGTATTTTCATCGGCTACATCAGGTATAAGTTGGAAAAGCTGTAAAATCAAAATATTAGGATAAGTAATTGAAGAAGTTTGTTCAAAACAACCATAAGGTTGTCGTATCAAACCTTTGAGTCCAGCCGTTAGATTGTACAAAATGCCTCGATCTACTTGCAAACGAGCAGTTACAGAATGTTTAATGATATTATCCATCGAAAAAATAAAATTTCTATGGAATATCTCCGCTGATTTAAAACTCGCAAACGATATATTGACAGGAAAACCATAGTTTACAATTTCCAAATCTTGCTCCATAGAATCAGACAAACCTTCCGAAACAAACTCAACACTTAACTTATCCTTTTTTCCTTTTTTTACAACCTCAAACGCCAAAAATTCAGTCGTTCCAGTTTTCCCTTCCAGTGTGATACTGTCAAGTAGTTTGCCTTTCGGCAATAATCCATTTGGTGTTTTGACCGAGACTTGTCCCGTAATGGTAGCGGTCGTATTATTGACCAGAGTCAATGGAATTTTGACTAAATCGCCAACAACCAATTGATGCGGTAATTTTGTCGAAAGACTAAACGGCAACTGCGTAAAATACTGCTGTGTTGTTCGACCAATTAAGCCGTTTTTGCTTATGCCTTCGCATGTGATTCGGAAGGAAGTAATCAAATCCGAATTATAAAATTCTACAACACCTTCTCCTTTTTTATCCAATGTCACCTTTCCATTCCAATAAACCGTACTTCGGAAATCCGTCCGTTTTTTAACTGTTTTTTTCTCTTCATACAGTTGTTTTGGAAATTCTCTTCCCCAATAAAAACGATTATCGTCATTTTTATTACTGTTATAAAAACCATAATCATAACTAAAATTATCTACTTCTATTTCTTGTTCTGTATCAATATTTTGAGATAAGTATTGTGTAACGGTTTGAGTTGGTTGACTTATTTTAACTTTATCATCAACAACACAATCTATATTACCTGCCGAATAAGTAATTGCATTCATACTTGAATTCGACCACGACCAAGGCCATGCCGAGGAGTTAAAAACATCAATTTCTCTTCGCAAAATTAAACTAAGTGGCAAGTCAAGAATTAACCAAATAATTACTCGAAAAAATATTAAAATCCAATCGAAGATAAGTCTTACAATAGGTGTTTTTTTATAAATCGACATTTCATAATTATCCGTATAATTACTTATTGAATACTCTCCTTCTTGATGTCGCCATTTTGTGATTTTTATTTTAGAATTTTCTTTAATATCAACATCTTTGAAGGTAAACGAACCATCTTTTTTTGTCCAAGTAACTTTATTACCAATCTGTACTTTTGCCTTTCGTAATGGCTTTGATACCCAATTTTGCCTATAAGAAAATATTTTACCGCTTACGATTTTTTCATCTTTTTTATGTTTGATTTCAGGCAATTCACCACTTCGAATTTGCTTCCAAGTAAATCGTCGCCAACCAGCCGTCATTAATAAAAAATCTCTTGCTTTTTTGGCTTTCGGTTCATTTTTATCGAAGTAGAATGTTGGATTGTCCACTTTCGTGGAAATGTCGTTTTCGAGCAACAACCAAGATAAAATATGACTTGAATCATCATCAATATAGTTCAGTAATTGGTCATCGACTACGCTAAGCGACAAATTTGATTGAATAGGTTTATCGTTGCTATCCGTGACTTTTAGCGTCATCGTTACCTTCTCACGAGGTTGATATTGTGTTTTGTCTGTTGATATATCAATATTTAATTGCCGATGTGTATTCACAAAAACTAAACGCTCCGCACATTCCATTTCTTGACTATCAAACAGCGTTAAATGCAAAACACCAATAGGAAAATCCTTTATATTAATGGTGATTTTTTTGCTGCTATATAACGTATCAAATGACTCTACGAAATAGTTTTTTCCTCGAATATTACCAACAATATGTATCGTTTCTTGAATCGTTGATTGTACCGAAAGCGTCATAAAATCTTCGGTAACTTCCTCAACTAATAATGTATGACCGGACTCTAAAACCATTGGCAAATCATAAACGGTCGTAATACCTTTCGGTTGTGTGATTTCGGCTTGATAATATTCGCCCGTTTTTGGTAACAACTCAAAACTGCCCATTCCATCATGAAAAGAAGAAAAAGTAGTGATAATTTTTCCTTTTTTATTACGAATAATCCCTTCGACATCGGCAGGTTTTCCGTGTTCATTTACGGCTTTAAAAGCGACATTTGATAATAGATTATTAATTAAATCACCGCTTTCGGGATAAAAACCCATTTCAATATTATTCAACACAATCGGAACAGCACGAGAAATTGATTCGGTTTGTCCTTGATAATTTATCATTACATTGACTAAACAATCTGTTGTTGATAAATCGTCTTTAAGTAAAAAACGAAAAGTTGCATTGCCCGAGTTATCGGTTTCGTATGGTTTTCGTTTATATTTTTGACCTTTTAAGCTGACATCATAATTAAATGGAAAATTTTGTAATGGTTCGTTTGCATTATCTTTGATTTGAAGTTTTGCTACGACTTCATCACCTCGACCATAAGCCTTTTTCTCAAAAGTCAACTTCATTTTTAAACGAGGCAAAATCGTTTGTTGAACCGTAATATTTTTCACAAAAACGGCAGGATTTTCATCGTTTTTAATCCAATTCGTTACAGCACGAACTTGATATTGTCCACCAACCCAATGTTTTTTTATATAAAAATCGCCTTTTGCAACACCATCAACTAAGATGATTTTATGAGTTTGTTCCACATTACCTTTTGGATCCCGTAGTTCCATTGTAATCCAAGCAGATTGTGTTGATTTTTTCAAGGTTTGTCCATCAAGAACATAAGCCGTAAACCAGATTGTTTCGCCAGCTTCGTATAATGTTTTATCAAAATGAACGTAAATTCGATCTTCTGTTAACTGTGTATTATAGGCTTTAAGGTTATTTAAAATGGTCTTCATTCTCTTTATATATACCGTTTGTTTTTTGTTAATTCACTTCTACAATTTCTGTCATAAAAGTATCACAAAAAAATGAATAAAACGATTCTAAATATAAAAAATGGTGCGTTTTTAATTGAGTAGCACAGGCATTCCTGCCTGTGTTTATTGAATACGTCACAGGCAAGAATGCCTATGCTACTTATGTTACAAATTACATTACTTATTGCAATCTACTTATTCCTTTAAATCCCAAAAATATTAACCCCAAAATACCCAAACTCAACAACTGAAATTTCCATTGCCAATAACTACTTTTTTGATTGATTTGACAATTTTTTGCATTTGACCAAGCAATGAAAGCATCTGCCATTGGCAATTGTCCGAAGATAAATTTCTTCTGTCCGTTTGTCGTGTAAGCTGCTCCGAATCCTTGAACGGAATTTCGTAAACCTTTATAAATTTCGGTTTCGTTCGCCAAACCCATTGTACGAATCGAAACAATCGAACCCGAACCGCCAATATCCCAAATCACTGGTCCAGAATCAATATCGCCAGCGTCCGTGATTCCTTTTTGATGCTCACGGATTCCTGGTAAACCGAATCTGTAATCTACGAACCATTCTTTGAAATTTTCGACCTGCTGTTTGGCGAAAGCCGTATCAATATCGAACAAAAAATTATTGATTATTGATTGTGATGAACCTCTCGGAGCGGTGTTTTCAGATGCAGAATAGTTGTAAGAATGTCCAATCAAACCTGTTTCAGGTTCGATTGATTTTTTAAATTTATCTAACTGGTTTTTGACTTGTTTTGTATATCGAGGTTCAAATATTTTGTCATAATAAGCGACACTTGCCAAAGCGACAACGTTGTCCGCTTGCCAAACCTGACTCACATAAAGATAAGATTGCAAATAAGAATAAGGTGATTTGGCGAAAGCCAACATAATGGAATCACAATTTTCTTGAAACAACTTAATTTCACTTGTATCTCGCTGATTTTCAGGCGTGATTGAAAGTTTTTTTGCTAACACATAATTCGCCCAACCTCGATAAAAAACGCCATAATTCAAAAATAAATTTTCAGGAAACGGAGCTTTTCCTTCATCAGAATTAATAGCTTCTAAGGATAAATCAATTTCTCGAATCGCTTTCTTGTGTAACTCGCTATTTGGCTGTAGCGTTTCCGCAATATCTGCCCAAGCCAAAGCGTACAAACTGTGCATAAACACAAAACCTTCTGGATAAATATGTTGCATTTCATTTGCTGCTCCTTCGTCGATTTTTGTTTTAATAAAATTGAGTTGATGAACAACTTCCGTATTGACAATACCTTCTTCGGTTTCATCGCAAGTTGCAGAATGAAATAGAGAAATATTAAGATAAAGAATGACCAAAATGATTGGTGTGATTAATAAAATGTAAAGGTATTTGAGAAGTTTTTTCAAGGTAGAATTAATTTATTGTTTATTGTTTTTAGACAAAATTTCTATCAACATTTTCAAATTATCGGTTTCGTTAAAGATGGATGCGACCGCAATTGTAAAACCTTCAACAGCTTGACAATAAATATGTCCTTCTTTGGCTTTTAATTCTAATTCGTACTTACTATTTTTTAATAAATATTGCTCAACAACTTTATTTTGTGGATGAATTATCCAATATTCCGAAACGCCATGTTCCTGATAATCAATGAATTTTGTAACTCGGTCACGTTCTACATTTGACGATAAAATTTCTACCACAAAATCAGGCGTTGGATACAACATTTGTCCAACTTTAAAATCTTTCGCCTTCTCTTTTTTAAAAAAACAAACATCTGGTTCGTAATCATTTCGAGTCAATCGAATCATTGTTTTTTCAAAACCAATATAGCCTAATTGATTTATTGCAACGAAAGGCTGCAACAACATCAATAAATATTTTGTGACATCTGTGTGTTCTTTTTTCACAGGTGAATGCAAATCAATACGTCCATTAATAAATTCTGCTTTTGTATCTTCATCAATCCATTCATAGAACGCATTGCGTTTCTGTTCCTCTGCAATCAACTCATCTTTAACTTTATTAATGATTAATTGAGCATTTGGTTGATTTAATATTTCCTTGACATAATTATCATTCATCGTTTTGATTTTTTCTATAAAAATAAAGAAATTATGAATCTTTTACAAATTTGATTTTTTTTAAAACTGTCAATTTTCGTCTATTTCTTTGTCTTTTTTCGATGAAGGTGCATTATTTATCTTGTAAACCAATATTCCAAAACCGATTACAAAGTGTGCAATAACTATAAATCCAACGATATAATAAATTGTGTTACTTTCTCCCATGATTTTTGTAGTTTAAACTTTTGAAGTTTGTGGTGCAATGTAAAGTGTAAAATAAAACTGCAATTTAGCCGAAAATACAATTTTTAATAATGACTTAAATCATATAAGCCAATGAGAATTCAACTGCAAACGCCGCAACTCACTATTTTTGAATCTGCATTATTTCGCACAACTTCGACCGTTATTCAAACCGATGATTTTATTTTAATTGTTGACCCAAACTGGTTGCCGATTGAGATTCAAACGATTCGAGATTATGTGGATTCGATAAAAGGCAATAAACCAATTTATCTATTTTTTACACATTCGGATTATGACCACATTATTGGTTATAATGCGTTTCCAGAAGCGAAAACAATTGCTTCAAAAGCCTTTGTTGAGAATCAAGACAAAGCGAAAATTTTACAACAAATCAATAATTTTGATGACGAAAATTATGTAAAACGTGCTTACAAAATTGTTTATCCAACGATAGATTTTGTTATTAATAATGATAGTGAAATATTAAAAATTGGAAACACAAAATTGCAGTTTTTTAATGCGTTTGGACACAATGCTGATGGTTTGTTTTTGTGGATTGAAAAATTAGGAATTTTAGTTGTAGGCGACTATTTGAGCAACATTGAGTTTCCGTATATTTATCATAGTGGAACTTTGTATTTGCAAACGTTACAAGTTGTGGAACAATTAATTAAAACGCAGAAAATCAATTATTTGATTACTGGTCATGGAGATTATACGGCAGAAAAAAAGGAAATGAAACAACGAATTGCTGATAGTTATGAGTATATTTTTCTATTAATAAATTCGATTAAAAGTGGACAAAAATTTAATTTGAATTGGCTTTGGCAACGTTATGATTTTCCGAAAGTGATGACGAGATTTCATGAAGGGAATTTGAAAATTTTAAGAAAAGAGTTGTAGTTTTTAATTATTCCTCATTTTTGAGAGATAATTATGTATTATCTAAAATGTTGTAAGTGAATGTATTAAAAATATATTTTTTAGATAATGTTACAAATACTAAAATTTTTGTTACATTTCGGATAGTCATTATGATTCTTTTTATTTTAATTTGTGTTACCTTTCAGCACGTAGGTTTACTTAATTACTCAACAGTATTTATTGATTTTACTCAATAAATCTACTTTAATATTTTTATACCTTTTACAAAAGGTTTTTTTATAGACATATAATTTATATTCTAATGAATTTAAGCTTAATAGGTAAAAATGCCCTTGTTTGTGGCAGTAGTAAAGGAATTGGAAAAGCAGTAGCATTAGAGTTAGCAACTTTGGGTGCAAATGTGATTTTGGTCGCTCGAAGCGAAGGAAAGTTAGGAGCAGTTTTGACAGAATTAGATACTTCTAAAAACCAAAAACATGGTTTTATTATCGCTGATTTTTCTGATAGTGTTGATTTAGAACAGAAAGTTCAGCGCTTAGTCGCACAACAACCGATACATATTTTAATCAATAACACAGGCGGACCTGCTGGAGGTGCTATTGTTGATGCTGAACCACAAGCATTTATACAGGCTTTTCATAATCACTTGATTTGTAATCATATATTGGCAAAATCCGTTATAGATGGAATGAAAACGGAAGGTTATGGTCGTATTATTAATATTATTTCAACTTCCGTCAAGATACCTTTGACAGGACTTGGCGTGTCAAATACAACTCGTGGAGCAGTAGCAAATTGGGCAAAAACATTGGCAAACGAAGTCGGACAATTCGGTATTACTGTAAACAATGTTTTGCCAGGTGCAACTGAAACAGGTCGTTTGGATGAAATCATGAATAATAAAGCAAAAAAAGCAAATGTTTCGCTTGAAACGATTGCATCAAAGATGAAAAGTATTATTCCGCTTCAACGCTTTGCTGCACCTAAAGAAATTGCTTATGCTGTTGCTTTTTTAAGTTCGCCTTCTGCGAATTATATCAATGGTATTAATTTGCCTGTAGATGGTGGCCGAACTAAGAGTTTGTAATAAAATGATTGAGTTTTAACACTCGAATTAGTCTTATTTTTATTTAAAATTCATGTTTCGTTGATATTAAATTTAAAAACGAAAATATTACGTTTTGCTTTGCAAAACAATTATCTCACGCAGTTTTTTTTGATAAAAAAATCTGCGTGAATTTGCGTGAGAAAAGTATTTTGCGAAGCAAAATTTAGTAATTGTGATTTTTATTTTACGTTTCAGCGAAAGGTAAATTTAAATTATGATTTAGTCGAAATACAGGACTGTTCGAGTATCAACTTCTATCACGAAATTTGAATTAGTTAAACCTATAAGCCTGAAAAGCTTATAGGTTTATAGCTGATGTTGAGTTATAAAACCATGAAAAGATTAAAAGACCTATTATAAATTACAACACATAGACATTATTGTACCTAATTAAATAGCTCAAATGTATATTAATAATATTTCATTTTTAGCCATTAGATTATCTAAATGATTTTTGACTATTTTATGTTTCCTAATATTATAAAATGCAAACAATGAAAGTAACAATTATTAGTAGTAAAGGCCATTGGAAAAATGGTTGGATTAGTCATTATGAAGATTTGAAAGTTATGATGGCAGCTTTAGAACGTAATCGTATAATGGTTCGTCATGTAGAAGTAGATTGTCTTGAGGAATTGCACAATATATTATCTACAATAAGTTCTGAAGAACTTATTCTTCCAAATGCTTATTATGTAGATGTTAACCGAGGCAGTAACGAAAAAGTCTGGTTAGTTGATATTATTGAAAGCTATAATTTACCAGTTATTGGTTCTAATAAAACGACTTTACAGAATGTACTTCGAAAAGGTGTTTGTCAAAGTATACTAAAAGCTAATAATATTCCTGTGCCTGAATTTGCAGTAGTGAAAACAACAGAAGTTGGAAAAATTCCTGATATTTTAAACCAAAGCAATGTGTCTTATCCTGCCGTTGTCAAATTAACAGCAGAATCAGGAAGTAAAGGTATGACAGATGATTCCTTGGTACGTAATCAAAAAGATGCAATAGATCAAATCCAACAAATGATAACAACTTATCAAGGTGATGTGATTATTGAGGATTTTCTCCCGAGCGAAGATATTACGGTAGGATATTATACTAATTCGGAAGGTGAACCACAACTTTTGACGACTTATTATAAAGTAGATTCTAAACCAGGAGTGACTTCAATAATGGGACACAATGAACGATTCATGAAATGGGGCGGCGAAAAACATATGCCAGAGGTTAAAGAAAAATATATTTTGGATCAAGTCAAAAAAATAGTACCCAAAATTTGCGAAGTGCTTAATATCAGAGATGTAACTCGTGTAGATGGAAGGTTAGATAATAACGGACAATTAAGAATTTTTGATGTAAATGGTTTTCCAGCATTAGTATTTCCCGAAAGTGTTCAAGTCAAACAAGCAATGGTTTGCTTTCCACATATTAATAAAATGAAAGTTTATGAAGCCTTATTGAATACGATTGTAATGGCTGCTGCTGAACGATATGATATAAAAATTCCAGAATCAGTACAAGTATTAAATTTATTTCAATTGGCTAATGAAACGAAGTTAAGCGTTGCTACTTAAATGTTTTAATGAATGATAATGGATTTAACTAACTATTATAATGGTATAGAAACCGAACGATTTGTATTACGGAAATTGACTTATGATGACGTAGAAAGTTGGAAAGCGTTTTATATTAATAATCCGAATTTAAAATACTTAGGAATTGATTTGAATCGAACAATCTCCAGAATGGCGAAAGCGTGGATTGACGCACAAGTAGAACGGTATCAACAAAATGCTTTTGGACATTTGGGCATTATTTCTAAAGAAAATGGCGAATTAGTCGGAACGATGGGTTTTAAATATGGAGAACATTGTAGCGAAGGCGAAATTGAAAAAATGACAGCTATCAAACCTGTTTTTTGGAGAAAAGGCATTGCTACTGAAGTTTCCATCGGAATTATTAATGCTATTTTTGAAAATCAATTAGCAAGAGCAATTATAAGTGTTGCACATATTGATAATGATGCCAGTCTAAATAATAACGTTAAACTTGGTTTTGAAAATGTAGCACTTATTCAAGGAGATGAACGACAAATAATGAAAACACAACTTAAATATGATGTTTGGTTAAAAAAGCATGATTTTTATCATGTTCGATAAGTGAATATTGTAATTAGTTATCTAATAAATAGTTGTAATTTTTTATGTAAAGTCTTGATTATTAAATGAGAATACATTTTTTCTTTTGTTTAGATGCTGGACTTTTTCAAGAATTAAAGGTTCTCTGAAAAAAATTGTGGTTTTCGATAAAAATTGTAAAAAAATGAAATCTGTTACGAATGGTATTTGGTACTCTATTGATTTTCAATCAAACACCTGATACGAAATACCTGATACGATTGTCGAAAAGTTTTTGTTATTTTGAATTTTGGGTGTTTCCACAAAACAATTCAAAGAACCGAAATTTATTATTTACGTTTTGCTGAAACGTAAATAATAAATCACAATTGCTAAATTTTGCTTCACAAAATGCTTTTTTCACGCAGATTCACGCAGATTCACGCAGATTTTTTTTGATAAAAAAATGATTTTGTTAATGAAAAATCTGCGTGAGATGATTGTTTTGCAAGGCAAAACGTAACAATCAGTAAATTTAATATCAGCGAAACATGAATTATTAGGTATAGATAAGATTATACTGTAATAAATATGCACTTTTGATTTGAGATGGGATGGAACGATTACTTTTCAACTTTAAATTCTTTAGCTTCTGCTTGTTCTCGAATCGCTTTTAGCATCACATTATCCAAAGTTAAGGTTTCCGCATTTTCTTGCTGTTTTTTAGTAATAAAATCTTGACGTTTTTTGTTTAAATCGTTGATTTGTGTTTGTAAATCTTCTCGTTCTTTTGCCTTCTCCTCAATATAAGATTTTTGTTCCTCTTTAGTCATGCCTTTCATCTCTTGTGGCAAGTCTTTTTCCTTTACTTCCTCCAGCACTTTTTCATCCTTCTCCATTGCATCTACCAAATCCCATTCTTCGTTTTTATATGCTTTTTTAGATTTAGAAACTGCCCGTTCGACGTTGTTTGCTGCACCATAAGTAGCGGCATTTGCATCTTGTTTTGTTTGCATTTCTTTACGGCTACGACCAATATTTCCGAAACCAATATAAGTATCATTCAATTTATTATTCAACTTCAAAATATTGTCATCAAAAGGTGTTTCGATATGTACAACTTTCGCATCTGTATTGATATTCATATACTTTCCGTCTGTCAAATCTGCACCATCTTTCCAAAAGTGACGAACACCAGTGTCATAATCGCCACAGTGAATTGTATTCACCATAATTCCTTTAGTAATTGCAGCTTTACAAGCGATTTTGTAGTCGACTTTTCCTTGATTAAACGGTTCGTTGCCTGCAATAATAATTAGCTTTAAATCTTGATTGTCATCAGACCATTCTAAGTCATTGGTGACATCTTGAATTGTCCAACCACAATATTCATCGCCACCATTTGTTTTCATTTCAAATAGCTTTTCAGAAATCATATCTAAGTCTGTTGATAACGCTGAAATCTGACGAATATAACCTTTGGTCGCTGCCAATCCGCTATTTCCGTATTCGTATAATGCCAATTCGATATCAGGTGTTTCACCATTTTTTTTGGTCGAGGCTAATTCATTGACCATTTTCCATAGTTGTGATTTTGTTTGGTCAATCAAACCGTCCATAGAGTTTGAGGTATCTAAACACAATGCAACTTGAATTTTTGCTATTTTTTCTTCTTTTTGGATTTTCGCAGATGTTGCTACTTTTGGAGAACAAGCGATTAGTGCGAAAAATAATACTAACATTCCTAATGATAATCTTGTCATAGTTTGTTTTTTTGTTACAGACGTATTTACACTGGATAGTATTTTGTAGGAATTTATACGTCTATTTTTAAATTGAATAGTTACGAATATTTTATAATAAGTATTTTGGTTGTTTTATGGTTAGATGTGAATTTGTTTGGATTTGGTGTATTGGGATTATAGAAAATGAAACTTTCGTAAAGTTGGTATTTAAATAATTAGAAAAGACTTTCTCATAAAATAATAAATTTCATACATTAAAAGTTTTGGTTGTTTGACAATTTTTGCCAGTAGCGGCTGTCTTTAGCTGCCGTCTTTGTTTAAAATTGTTTACGACAGCTAAAGACAGCCGCTACTGTAAAACAATAATTTTTGCTTTTGGCAAAAATTGTCAATGAACCAAAGTTTTTATGAGAAAGCTCTTCCTATCAAATCTAATTGCAAAGTAATTTAATATTTCTATTATGCATCTTTCAAAGACAATTGTATTCGTTTTCTCTTAATATCAACACTGATAACTCGTGCTTCTACCGTTTGATTTAGTTTCACGACTTCATTCGGGTTTTTAATAAAACGATTCGCCATTTGGGAAACATGAATCAAGCCATTTTCTTTTATTCCAATATCCGTAAATGCTCCAAAATTTGTGATATTAGTGATAATTCCATTGACAATCATTCCTTCATGCAAATCGTTAATGGAATTGATATCAGGTGTAAACGAAAACGATTTTGCTTTTCCACGAGGATCAAGTCCAGATTTATCCAATTCTTTTAGAATATCCTTTAATGTTGGCATACCAACGGTCTTAGTAACATACTTGGATAAAGTAATATGTTTTCGTACAAAAGGATTTTTGATTAAATCATTAATTGTGCAACGTAAATCTTTTGCCATTTGCTCTACGATATGATAAGATTCAGGATGAACACCAGTATTATCCAACGGGTTTTTAGCTTCTCGAATACGTAAGAAACCTGCTGATTGTTCAAAGGCTTTATCACCTAATCGTGGTACTTTTTTTAATGCTTTTCGAGAAGTGAATGCACCGTTTTCGGCTCGAAAAGTGACGATATTTTGAGCTAACTTATTGCCTAAGCCTGAGACATAAGTTAATAGATGTTTACTTGCAGTATTTAAATTAACACCAACAGAATTGACGCAAGATTCAACCGTTGCATCTAAACTGGTTTTTAACGCAGATTGATTTACATCATGTTGATACTGTTCAACACCAATAGATTTTGGGTCGATTTTTACCAGTTCCGCCAACGGATCCATTAATCTGCGACCGATAGAAATCGCACCTCGAACCGTTACATCATAATCTGGAAATTCTTCCCGAGCAACTTCTGATGCTGAATAAATTGATGCACCAGCTTCATTAACTACAAAAATTTCAATTGGACGATTAAACTTGATGCTTCTTATTAATTGTTCCGTTTCACGTCCTGCCGTTCCGTTTCCGATAGCAATTGCTTCTATTTGATATGATTTTGCTAAATCTTGTATTTTTGCTACGGTTTCTTGTGTTCGAGATTGTGGCGGATGAGGATAAATTGTGGTATTATGTAACAACGTTCCATTTTCATTTAAGCAAACAACTTTACAACCTGTTCGAAATCCTGGATCAATTGCTAAAACTCGTTGTTCTCCCAAAGGCGACGCTAACAACAATTGACGTAAATTTTCCACAAAAACCTTGATTGCCTCTTCGTCTGCAATGTCTTTTGATATATTACGAAACTCAGTTTCTATTGAAGCCGACAATAAACGAGTATAAGCATCTTGAATCGCTATTTTGACCTGTTGAGTTGCTTTGTTATTGTTTTTCAAATATAATTTTTCGATACGATATATAACATCTTCTTCGCTTTCTGGAAAGATAGAAACACGTAACAAACCTTCTTCTTCACCTCGACGAATTGCCAATAAGCGATGTGAAGGAATTTTTTTTAATGGTTCTTCAAATTTGAAATAGTCTTTATACTTTTCTGCTTCTTCTTGTTTTCCTCGGGCAACTTTGGATTTTATAATAGCTTGACGTTCAAACTGATAACGAACTTTGTTACGAACTTCTGTGTTTTCGTTGACTTGTTCAGCGATTATATCTCTTGCTCCTTGTAGTGCTTCTTCTATATTTTTTACTTCCTCATTTATAAATTTACTTGCAATTGTGTTTATGCTATTTGATTCTTGTGCTAATAATAGATTTGCCAACGGTTCAAGTCCTTTTGCACGAGCGACAGATGCACGAGTTTTTCGTTTGCGTTTGTATGGCAAGTATAAATCTTCTAAAATAGTTAAATCATAAGTTCCCGTCAATTGCTTTCTCAAATTATCAGTCATCTTGCCTTGTTCTTCGATGGCTTTGATGATACTTTCACGACGTTTATCTATTTCTTGGAGTTTAGTATATTGTGTTTTTATATCGCCAATTTGCACTTCGTCAAGACTTCCAGTCATCTCTTTTCGATAACGGCTGATAAAGGGAACAGTTGCACCTTCAGATAATAATTCTATTGTATTTTTTACCGAGCGTTGTGGCAAATTCAGTGCTTTCGCAATTAATTGAATGTATTTTTCTATCATTATATTTTATTAAGAATTTCAATCCTTAAGGAGTAAAAGTACATAAAAAAGGATTGAAAGTTGATTTTACAAAAGTTAGCAAAAATAACAAAAAAGTTTTCATAATAAAACAACTTTTTTGAGAACAGTTTAGTCGTAATTTTGGTTATTGTGAAGTAATTTATAATTTAAAAACTGGAAGTTTTTCCATTAATTGTTTTATGCAAAATTTAGAACCGTTTTACAACTGGAGAAAAAAATATATTGCGTCCGAAGATAGCAAATCACCGTTTTTCGGTCGAGCTTATAGTGAGTTCGAATATTCTAATAAAGTTTATAATTATTACATTCATCCACAATGGGACGAATTTGGTTCGTCAACTTTATATTTAAAAATTCTATTTATAGATTATGATGATGGTTTTGCAATCATTGAATTGATAGGAGAGTGGAATGATGCTTTGCACAATGATGTTATGTTTTTGAAACGTGATGTTGTTGACGAATTGTTGAAGCAAGACATTCATAAGTTTATTTTGATTGGCGAAAATGTACTGAATTATCATGGAGATGATAATTGTTATTATGAAGAATGGTGGGACGATATTAAAGATGATGAAGGTTGGATTACGTTTGTGAATTTTCGACCACATGTAATAGATGAAATGGTAGAAACAGAACTACAATATTATGTCAATTTAGATGATGTTTTCTGTGAAATCAATTGGCGACCTCAAACACCGAGTAAGTTATTTCGAGCTATTGATACGATGATTAATAAAGGAATTAAAAAATTGGTATATTAGAATACAGTCTATTGATTATAAAAATGAAAAGCCTTTTGAGAATTTCTCAAAAGGCTTTTAAATATAAAAATAGTTGATAATTATGGTTTAGTATTTTTTTGAATCAAATCAATGTGTGTATCTATTATTTTACCAACTGTTCCATCTTCTCTTGCTTTAGCCAATGCTTTATTGAAATTATTGATGATTTCTCCAGCTTTTGGATGTTCTTTTGAAACAACTATGTGGAGTGTTGTATTTTCAATAGCTTTATCCAAAATTTTAAAATCAGAACGGTCTAAAGTTTCTTCATTTTTGATAGTTACTAAACCGACCATTTGAGGTGCTGAAACCAAATCAACTTGTCCATTTTTCATAGCGATGAAGCAATCTTCCAATGTCTTCATTGGTTTCAATAAAATATACTTATCACTATAGTATTGTAATAATTTATCACTTGTAAATCCAACAGGAATCGCAACTATTAACTTTCTATATTTTCCTTTTTTCATACGTTTTTGCATCGTTTTTTCCATATCTTCTACTGGAGAAGAAGTGTTAGCGAAAAATACAGTTAGCGTACTATATATTGGATCTGAATATTGAAATAACATAAGGTCATTTTTGTTTTTAGTAAACGGATAGCTTACTTCTACACGACCATTAAATGTTATACCACGCATTTGATTATTAGGAATGAAAGAATGATCAACTTTTTGATTCATTTTAGCATATACTGAAGTGACGATGTCACTAATCATTCCACCGTTTTGCAAATCAGGATGTGTAAGCGGTGCAAAAGATTTGTACGCTGCAATTAATAATGGAATCTCTCCATCTTCTTGTTGAATATTAGGAACAATAACTGTTGATCCTACTTTCAAAACATCACCTGATTTGATATAAGGATTTGCTTCATAAATAACGTAAGCTTTGTCGGGTGAACCATAAAATTTACGTGCAATTCGTTCAATATTATCACCTAATGCAACGGTATAAATTCTATTCTTGATTGTTACTTTAGTTGTTTTACGACCTAACTCACGACCATCAGGTAATTTGATAATAACGGTGTAAGTATTAGATTCGGTAACTTCGATTGATGATTTATCACTTATGATAAAGTTTCCCTTTTTCCACTCGTAGACTATATTGTCGCTATATCCTGTGATTGCGGCATTTAGCATACCTTTATGTGTAAATTCGACTTCGTTACCTTCTAATATATCAATAACTATTTTTGGTAAAACAATCGAAACTTCTGCAATTGCGGAATTAGAACAATCTCCATCTTCCATGATAATAGTTACACCATACATTCCAGATTTTTTAATTGGTAAGTTTGGCCCATTATGATCAATTATTTCAGAGTTATAAGACCATTCATACTTTACATTTTTAAAATCTGTTCGAGCATGAAGTGTTCCTCCGTCTTGCCCAAACTTTACGACTTCACCTTCTTCAAAATATACAGGTGAATCACAAAGTTTTGAACCTTCTTTAGATACTGATGGCGACGACAATGATGATGATGTTGTTGTTGTCGTTGATAATTTAAATAAAAACTGTCCGCCTTCATGTCCCGTATTCTGTAGATGACCAAATTGAGGTGTATTTGGCGAATTTGCAGCAACAGGATATTTGATAAGTTCATATAACTCACCAGCATCCATTAATGGTTTTTGATTATTATTTAAGAACTTTAGAATATATTTTACAAATACAGAATGTTCTCCCCTTCCGTCAGCAACTGGTTCTAAACCTCCAGCTGTAATTGCTTGTCTTGATATTAGTTTTGATACTTGATCATAATAAGTATCACTACCGTCATTAGAGTAAGATAAATTTGAAGATTTAAAAATTGTACTACTAAAACAAGCATCTACCATGATAAGAATATGCTTACATTTCGATTTACTGATAACATTTTTGATTTCTGTCGTAGACAAGAGTTCATATCGTTCCTGAGATTTTGCTTCTACAGGAACCCAATAACCTTCATCACCTAACTTTATTCCATGACCAGAGAAATAAATAACGAAGTTATCATTTTCAGAGAGTTGATTTACCTTTTTTTCAATCGTTTCTAATATTTTCGCACGAGTCGCTTCTTGATTAAATAGTGTAGAAACACTTGAAAAGCCGTATTTAGTTTTCAGGACACTTTTTACGGCGTTTGCATCATTTACAGGATTTTTTAATGGTGACCATACTTTACTTTTATAATTATCAATAGCAATAAAAAGCCCTGAATAGTTTGCTGTTTCATCCGCTTTTAATATCGAAATGTTACCTAAAAATAAGAATAAGGTACATACCAATAAGATTCTTGTTATATAGATGTTTTTTTTCATAAAGATTGATTTTTGAAGTTTTTTTTAAGTAACAACATAGTTTAAGTATATTGATTTACTTAGAAACTTATAAACCTGTTCATATATAATTATATCAAAGTTACAAAAAAATATATATAAATAAAATATATACATGAATACTTTCTAATAATATATTATAAATTAATTTAATTATGCTTTTTTTTTGTATAAATATTGTGTATGATCCACAAAAACAATGTGATATATATTGTTGATATGCATATGTCATACAAATTTAACTATGATTCTTTGGATAATTTAGCAATAGATTTGCGAGTTATAAAAAAACTTGTAAATCAGTTCATTACTAAATTTCTCTATGAACCTTTATTTGTATTATAATTTATTGGAAGAGGTGTATATAAGAATTTTTATATTGTGTTATTTATTGTAAAAAACAACAATTTATTAGAACATAATTTTAGCCATTCTCGGTTTAAAAAATTTTATAATGCGTTTTATAAAGAATTGATGCTTTTAATAACTTTTTTGCTTAAATAAGAACATTCGACAGGCGATTTTAAATCGCCCGTCGAATTCTTACTTAATTTAGATTGCAGATTATCGTAAAAATTACTAATTACAGCAAAACACATTACGAATTATTTTAAACCGAGAATAGCTGACATAATTGTTTACGTGATTTAAACTATAAAAGATGCTATTTTTGTATAGAATTTTTTTTACTAAACTATAATAATGAAGAAAAAACTAATGACCGTTAAATACTTATGGATAAGTGTTTTTTGTTTGTTCATGAATCATACGTTACTCGCTCAAAATTTTTTTCAAAAAACATTTGGAGATTCGACGATTACAGAACAAGGAAAACTGGTACATCAAACACCTGATGGTACAATTTACTATTTTGGTTATAGCTTAGAAGGCATAACAAATACTGTTGAGATAACGATGCACAAGTTGACTTCTAATGGTGATATTATTTCAAAAACGGTATTTTCGGATGATAATGGTAGTGAATATGCCCTAAGTATGGTGTACAATAATGGTGTATTTATCATAGTTGGTGAACAACATATCATCGGTACGACAAATATTGATGGTTTAATAATGATGGTTGATACATTAGGACAAATATTGAATTATCAGATTATTGGCGAATCTACAAGGACAGAATCTTATCACGGAATCACGAAGTCTAATGATGGTGGATATATTGTTTGTGGTTTTGTTTCGGGGGCAAGTGGTTCAGGGAATGATTTTTTAACTGTCAAGTTTAATGTGGATTTAACGATTGCTTGGTCAAGTATAGAAGGAACTGTTTTAAATGAAACAGGGATGAAGTCAATAGAATTACCGAATGGAAATATTATTACAACTGGTGACCAACAACAATTTTTAGGAAATTACAATGTTTATTGTCAAATATTTGATGCGGGTGGAAATTTTCTTTACTCTAAAACAATAGTAGAACCATATAATGGTGGTTCAAAAACAGCAATGTTGGATAGTAATAATGATATATTGATTTTGGGTGAAATGAGTACACCAACAAGTTTTAACTTTGATGCATATTTGATAAAATTAGATAAAAACGTTAATACAATTTGGACAAAATATTTGACTAATAATTCAGGAGGCGATGCAGGTTTTAGTATTATTGAACCAAATGCTGGTGATTATGTCATTTGTGGTTATGGAGAAAACCCTGTAACGAATGATCAAGATTTGATGTTATTATCAACGGATACAAGTGGAAATGTCATCGAACGAAAGTATTACGGAAACTCAAGTCCTGATATAGCTTATATGGTTTATCCATCTGTCAATGGTGGATTTTTGTTAAGTGGTTCTGTTCATGTAGGAGTTGATGCTCAATATTTTTTGATTTATGATGAGTTAGAAGTTGCCGTTAGTACACAAGAATCAAAAGTATTTGAAGAAAATTTTACTATTTTTCCGAATCCGTTGACGCAAAAATTATTACAATTCAGTCAACCGATAGAACAGACAACACTTAGTATTTTTAATCAAAATGGCCAGTTAGTAGAACGCCAAAAAATCGAGAAGCGAACAACAGAATACACTATTCAATCAACCTTGTCAAGTGGCAATTATTTTATACATTTTGAATTTGAAAATCATACAAAAACGGTACAAATTATCGTCCCATAATTTTACCTATTCCCTAACGTGACGAAGCTACTACAATAGTTACGAGTTGCGAGTTTGACAGCCAGTCCCGAAATATAGGGGAATGAACGACAGCTTTTAAAAAGTTGAAAACTGGAACTTAAACTCAATCGTTTTAAGAAATACGAATTCCTGCGTTAGTTCCCTGAGATTTTGGGACTGGCTGTCAAACTGTTTTTTGGAAGTAGAAGAGAATGGAAGTTTTACGACTCACTAATGATACAAAATAGTTCGTTATCCTTTAGGAAAAGCGTTGATAAAAAGTAAATTATATATTTATTTTATTTAAATAAGAATGTCGTTGATTTTGAGAATCATTTTCTGTAACTTAGCTTATCTATGTGAGAATATAAATAAGCTTCTTACTTTTTTAAAAGTAAAACCTCAAAAAAATATTAAAAATGACATGTTTGCTACTACTATTTATTATAGTAATCGCTCTTTGTATTGCCTTTTTTGTCTTGAAAAATAATGACGATGATGAGTTTAAACCACCTCAACATCCAATTGGTTGATTAAGAAAAAATACAATCACTCAAAAGTATTTTATAATAAAAAAAGCAATAATTTTTGAATGATTGTATTAGTGTAAAATAGTATAAAACGAATTATTTAATAATGAATTTTCCTGATTTTATAATCGATTCATTATATAGTTTAAGTCGATAAAAATAAACACCTTTCGCTTGATTAGATAAGTTTATTGTTGTATTTGATGTATTTAAATCTTTGGAATAAACCATTTTACCTAAAGCATTAAATACTTCGATTGTCGAAATATTAAAATTGGCTTCAATTGTGAAAATGCCATTATTTGGATTTGGATAAACGGAATAGTTAATAATATCATTTGGATTTTGACCTATTGTTGAGGTCGAAGCCAACTTACCTAATGAATCTGTTTTTAATAACCACATATCAAAGTCTCCAGCACCTTGACTATTTGTAAGACCAGCTATAATATAACCATCATCAGTTATCTGTTGGATAGATTTAAAATCTTCTTCGCCATTTCCTCCATAAGTTTTTGTCCAAAGTGTATCGCCATTCGTATCAGTTTTGACGATATATCCATCGAAATCGCCATTAGAAAAGGAGTTTGATTTTCCGACTATGATACAACCATTATCATTTGTAATCCAAAGTGCATTCGCTTCATCATCTGCATTTCCACCGTAAGTTTTGGTCCATAGTTCCGTTCCATTTGAGTCTAACTTTATCAAATACATATCGGCATTATTATTTGTACTAAAACTTTTTGACGTTCCGCTAATCCAATAATTCCCATCGTTATCTTGTCGTATAAAAGTACCAAAATCATCTGCATTTCCACCGAAAAACTTTCTCCATTGTTCTGTCCCCAAAGAGTCTGTTTTTAAGATAAATACATCTTGATGTCTTGTTGAATCGTAAAAATTAACATTAGAATATCCAGCGATAATATATCCTTTATCATTCGTTTGTTGAGTCGAAAAGCCATAATTAAAACCTGCTGAGGTTGCTGTTGTATAAGCTCTTCGCCAGACGGAATTACCTTGAAGATCTAATTTTAACAACATCATCCCTGAACCTGTTACACTTTGATAACGCCCTGTAACGATGTATCCATCTTCAGCCTCCTCAATATATTTGCCTTCATTTGCCCAATGTCCACCACTATAATAGGTTTGCCAAAGTTGTGTTCCGTCTTGTGCTACTTTCGTAAAAATTGCAGAAGTGTTATTGTGATTTATTAAAATATAACCGTCATCAGAAGTTGGATTAGCGAAAAGCGAATAATTCGGTTGTGTCCATTCTTCTGAACCTGATTCATCAATTTTAACTAAGTTTGTTCCGCCAATGATATAACCTCCATCATTAGTTTGTCGAATAGATTTTGCGGTTTCAGTAGAACTACTTCCATATGTTTTTTCAAAAGTAATTTGGGCTTCGGCTACATAGGTTGTGATTAAAATAACAATTAATGTAAAAGTTGTATTTTTCATAATATTATAATTGATTTCTTTAGTTGAATTTGAGAATAAGATAAACAAGATTTAAGTTTATTTGTCTTGTTTTAGATGAATCTTGCTTATTTGCACACGATGGTTTTTTTTATATTAAAAAAAGAAGAAACGTATTATTACTTTTGCTTATGATTATAAAATTATTTTAGGTGATAGAATAACCAAATTAATAACGAAGGATTATCTTAAATGTCTCCAAAAAAAATTATCATCACTTCAATATTGCTTTTGTATGCTTTCTGTAGTTATACACAGGAGTATCTATTTGATGTCCAAACTATCAATGTAGAGGATGGTTTGCCTCAACGTGATGTGCATTCGATTATGCAAGATAGCGAAGGTTATATTTGGTTGAGTTCACAAGGAACGATTAGTCGTTTTGATGGTCATCAATTTAAGAATTACGATTATAATTTTCTGAATGTTCGAGCAAATTCAGGTTTATTACTTGCTTTGGATGATGGAGATAGACTATGGTATTCAGAAGGCAATCAGAGTGCTCTTAATACTTTTGGAGGAATCTTAGATTCTAAATTAGATACGGTTTATACTTTTGAATCATTTTCTAATGGGTTAATACATTCCGATAATATTGCGTTTATCCAACCTTCCTACGCAACTAAAAATAATATTATTATAGGGACAATAGATGGGAATATTTATAAATATGATGGCGAATTTCATCACATTTATAAAGATTCTAATGATGATTTAATTTGGAAATGCTTCGAAGTCGAAAAAGACGTTTTTTACCTTCATTATTATATCAATAAGCATAAGGATAAGCAGGCTTTAGGCAAAATTGTAAATAAAAAAATTGTAAAAAAAACTGTATTTCAAACACCTATTCAAGATATTATAAAAATCAAAAATCGTTTTTTTGTACAAACATTCTTTGATAAAAGAATGTACTACGATTTATCTACCAATAAGCAAGATTTAGAGATTCAACTCAAAAGTGGTTTGGATATTAAAGGTGTTTTTCAAATTCAAGAGAATTGGATATGTGTAAATACAAAAAACGGTATTGTTATTCAAGATAATTATGGAAATATTTTATGGCGATATTTTGAGTATAATCAATCAGGAGAAGGTTCACAGTTAAAATATTCTTGTGTTTTTAAAGATGTTCAGGGAATCTTATGGATTGGAACAGCAGATGGAATTATTAAAATCCAAATTAAAGAAAATCCATTTACTATTTTACAAAAAAATAATAGTATTCGAGGTATCACAGAGATTGATAATAAGCAATATATTGGTGGTTATTTTGGGAACTATCGAGCAGATTTGAACAACGATAACTGGACAGAATTTCTCTCTAAAAAAATAACAGTTGTTGGTTATTTAGAAGATGAAAATGATATAATCTGGATGGGAACATCTGTTCGAATAATGTGCAAGTATAATCGTCGAACCAATGCGTTTGATGTATTGCACCTTTATAACGCAGGACAAATTTCTTTTCCCTTTATTAATAAGGTGACGAATAATTTTTTATTGGGAACAAGTGAAGGAATTTTCTATTATGATAAAATAAAAAACAAGGTAAAAAAACTCAAACTATCGGATAAAAATATAAATATTGGGACAAGAGCCATTTATACGAATGAAGATGGAATTTGGGTCGTAACAACAAAGGGTTTGTTTCTCTTAAATCCGAAAACGGAAAAGGTGATTTACCATTTTTCCAAAAAAGATGGTTTTCCTACCAATAATTTTAATCATTTATATAAAGATAAAAAAGGTCTTTTTTGGTTAGGAACAAAAGACAAAGGCTTAATTCGATGGAATAGAAAAACAAATGAAATTCGACAGTTTTCTAAAAAAGATGGTTTATCTAATAATAATATTTACGCTGTTTATGAAGATGATTTTGGAGGACTTTGGTTGCCGAGTGATTATGGTTTGATGCGATTTGATAAGGCTTCTTTTGAGACAAAAGTGTATATGCCAAATGATGGAATTGCTCATGAAGAGTTTAATACGTTTGCTCATTATCAAGATAAGAAAGGTTATTTGTATTTTGGTGGATTAAAAGGTGTGACGAAGTTTCATCCCAAAGATTTTATCGAAAAAAAGGAATTTCAACCTGATTTAAAAATTAGTAAAATTCAAGTTTTACCAAATAATCATGAATTTCACATAGATAAAACCAACGAATTTTTAACTCAAAATAAAATTATATTAAAGCATTCGGATAGAATTTTAGAATTACAATTTGCCTTATTAGATTTTACAAATCCATCTGAAAATAAATATGCTTATAAGATTTTAAACTACAATAATCAATGGATTTATTTGAATGATAATATCTTGTCTATCAATAACTTACCACAAGGAAATTATACTTTAATTATAAAAGCAAGAAGTGCGGGCGGAAATTGGTTGGACAAAGAATTGAATCTTAAAATTTATGTTGCTCCGCCATTTTATTTCACTTGGTGGTTTATCTTTGTCGTTGTTCTGTTGATTGGCTTGACGATTTGGTGGTATTTTATATATCGAACAATACAACTTCAGCGACAAAACTTAGAGTTAGAAAAAATCGTCAAAGAACGAACGCAGAAAATCGAAAAACAAGCAGATGAACTCAAAGCCTTGGACAAAGCTAAAACACAGTTTTTCTCAAATATTACACATGAATTTAGAACGCCTTTGACTTTGATAATTGGCCCTTTGCAGCAATTACTAAAGCAAACGAAAGAAAAACCAAAACAACGAAAAATTAATACGGCATTAAACAATGCTAATCAGTTATTAGGTTTAGTAAATCAACTGTTGGATATTTCTAAATTGGAACACAACAAAATGCGGCTCGAAATATCTTTTGGTGGTATTGTTGAATTCACAGAAAATATTGTCCAACGATTTCAGCCGTTAGCAAATCAGCAACAAAAAAAATTAGTTGTAAATATTTCAACAACTTCGAACCAAACGTATTTTGATAAAGAAAAATGGAATAAAATCCTATCTAATTTATTGTCAAATGCACTAAAATATACTGCGGAAAATGGTCGAATTGCAGTAAATTTGATTGTAAATGATCGACAGAAACTTATAAAATTAATCGTCAAAGACAATGGAATTGGAATAGAAAAAGCGAATTTACCATTGATTTTTGAGCGTTTTTATCAAACAAATGTTAATCGTGATGGACAATTAGGAACAGGAATTGGCTTGGCGTTGGTCAAAGAGTTAATCGAAGTTCAAAATGGTTCTATTAAGGTTGAAAGTAAAGTTGGATTTGGAACTACATTTTTTGTAACATTGCCAATTGTTGAAACTGCAATTGAACCACAATCAGATAATGAAAAAGAACCTGTATTACAAGCGATTCCGACGGTCACAGAATCTACGATTTTACAAAAAGAAAAACTGATTAATAATGATAAGACGAATCTGTTGATAATAGAGGATAATCCTGAAATGCGATTGTATATTCGAGATTGTATTGATGAATCTATTTATGAAATTACGGAAGCTAAAAACGGTGAAGAAGGAGTTGAGAAAGCCTTAAAAATCATTCCTGATTTAATTATTTCAGATGTCATGATGCCAAAAAAAGATGGCTATGAAGTGACACAAACAATTCGCCAAACGGTTAGCACTTCTCATATTCCGTTGATTTTACTGACGGCAAAAGCATCTTTAGAAAGTCGTTTGGAAGGCTTACAACGTGGTGCAGATGTATATTTGACAAAGCCTTTTAGTGCGGAAGAATTAGCATTGAGAATTAAAAAATTGTTAGAAATTCGAGCATTAATTCAACAACAATTTGCGAATCAAAAACTGATTACAATTTCGGATAATGTTCAAAAAACATATAAGGAAGAAAATCAATTTATCATTGATGTTCGGAAATATATTCTTAATAATATCACGAATGAAAAACTAACCGTCGAAAGTATTGGACAAGCTTTCGCTATGAGTCGGATGCAATTTTATCGAAAAATAAAAGCCTTAACAAATCAATCGACTTCTGAATTTATTCGTTCTATTCGATTAGCAAAAGCCACCGAATTGATTAAAACACAAGACTTAACACTTTCAGAAATCGCTTACGATACTGGTTTTACATCTTTGAGCTCTTTTTCTAAAGCATTTAAAAAAAGATATGGAAAATCGCCTTCAAGTTTGTAGTTTTTTTGTTGAAAATAATTCGTATGGTTACATTTATCACTGGATTTTTTAAAGAACCTTGATTTTCAACTCAAAATAAATTTTAGACAAGCTCTAAAATATAAAAAGCAGCTGATTTTCATCAGCTGCTTTTGTATGTCATTTATTGTATCTCTTCGATATATTTCTTATAATCCTTAATACTTTGTTCCACAATTTTTTTAGCAATCTTAGCATTTTGGAATTTTTCAACCTCAACTGTTTTATTTTCCAATTTTTTATAATCTTCAAAGAAATTACGTAATTCTCTAAAAAAGTGTTCTGGTAATTCTGAAATATCCTCAATATGATTTACACTCATATCATTAGCGGCAACAGCAATGATTTTATCATCTAATTCACCTCCATCTAACATTCGCATTACGCCAATAATTTTGGCAGAAACAAGACACATTGGTACAACATTGATTTGTGATAAAATAACAATATCTAATGGATCATTATCATCACAATATGTTTGTGGAATAAAACCATAATTAGCAGGATAATAATGTGATGAATATAAAACTCTATCTAACGTCAATAAACCACTTTCTTTATCTAATTCGTACTTTGCTCTTGTATTTTTCGGAATTTCAATAATACCGTTAATAATTCCCTTCGTAGCATTATAGCCTGTTTTTACTTTGTGCCAAGGGTTGTTTTTGTCAAAACTCATATGTAAATTCAATAATTGTGGATTGGCAAATAGAAATGATTAGATTATTTGGATAACAAGAACCATTTATAATCTTCAAAATATTCTATTCCCCTTAATCCTAATTTTAGAAAAAAGTTGTTTGTAAATATTGGTTTTATTTGAAGTTTAATTGGTTTTTTTATTAGAACTGCAAAGTTGAGTTTTTTTGAGAAATAATAAAAGGTTTAGACAAAATAAAAACCGCAAAATTGTTATTTACAATTTTGCGGCTTCATATGGAAAGAATCAACATTACTTATTAATAAGCTCCAAAATATCTTCTAAAGAACCATTCAATCGACAATAAGAACAGAATTAAAAAGAAAATCCATTTCAAATTGATAACTGAACGAGTTTGATTCGTATTATACAAAACTGGTTTAATAGAATTTTTAGCAAAAATAGAATCCGCTAAAGCCATCATATTGTCTTGATAAACCGTCGTACCATCATATTTTTGGCTCATTAATTTTAACAAACCATGATTCGCAGTCGTTGTAAATCCTTCTAACTGAATTGGTCGAATTGAAAATTTACTATTGTACGTTAATTGTTTTCCGCCAGAATTGACACTTCCTGTAAAGGTATAATTTCCAACAGGAAACAATCCTGCGTCTAAATAATAAGCGTTGCTGGATTTACTCATCGTAAATGGAAAAACTTTGCCACTTCCATTTTTGATTTTCAAACTTACTTCTGCATCATTTATCAACTCGTAACTCTGATTATATAATTCTGCATCAAAATAAATGCGTTCATTTTCATTAAAAACATTTTTATTGACAGAAACCCGAAACTTTCGTTTATCCTCTTTTAAGGTTAAATATTGAATTGTTTTACCCAAAAGTTCATCAAAAATATCATGATTTTGATTTTGTAAATAATTAAACAAACGCCATTTCCAAATTCCTTCCGCAGCAAAAACACCAGTTTTTATTCCTTTTTCTTCACTAAATGACAATAACGGATATTTCGTTTCAACTGATCCGACCTTTTGATACAGCAGAGTTTGAGATTTTGCAGAAGCCTTAAAGTCGCCAAACGGAGCAATTACAGGTGGAAACTTGCGAATATCTTGTTTCAATACATCATCAATCGTAAATAAATTAAAATTATTACCAATGAACGTTTGTACATTATTTGTATTTTTAGAATTACCACTTACCGTTAATGTACTTTGTAATTTATTCAATTGTGATATATTCGTCTGATTTCCAACGATATACAAACGAGGCATTTTTTTATCATCCAACTGACGCATAATCGAACTCACATCACGAGAAGCACTTGGAATCTGATGTAAAATCGCAAAATCAAAATCAGCTATATTTTCACGAAAATTTTCGGCATAAGCAACCGTTGCTTCGTAGTTTTTATTTTTATTAATTGTCGTCCGTAATGCTGCTAAGTCTGGATGCGGCGCATTTGCCAAAATCAAAATTTTCTGACGAGCATCTAACACATCAACAAAAATATCTTGCACGTTATTTACCGTTGATATTTCACCATTCACAGGTGCGACAGATAGGCGATATTGTTGTACACCAGCTTGTTCAGCATCTAATAATATTTCTTGTGTGAAAAAGAAATTTTTCTCACGGATTCCGATTGGAAAATCTTGTAGCTTTCGCAAACGACCACCTTTTCCTACTTTAGAAACCGATAAAACGGTATTTGCTCCCAAGCTATTTTGAGCCGTAACATCGACTTGTATTCCAAATTTATCGCCCAAATACGCAATTTTATTATGAAAAACACGCTTCAAAACCACATCTCGCTTTGGTGTTGTATCTCCCAAAGCTATCGTATAAATCGGTACATTCAATTTCGCACCAGCATAAACGGGATTATTTCCTTCATTATAAATTCCGTCACTCGCCAATACAACTGCACCCAGATTTTGATTAGAATAAATGTCGTAAACCTCATTCATAACAGATGAAATATTACTGACTTTATCCGTATATTTGAAGTTCACACCTTCTCGAACTTCATCACCAAAAGCATAGGTTTTTACATCATATTTTTCTGATAACTTATTTTTTAATGCTTCAAAGCTTTGCTGATACTTAGTTGTATCACTTTTTAAATCATTAACGATAGATTCGGATTGATCCTGAGCCAAAATTACAACAGGCTTTTTGGTTTCCGTTTTCAATGATTTTAATAACGGAGAAAGCAATAACAAAGCGATAATAAAAGTCGATAAAAAACGAACTATTCCTAAACCATAGTTGAGCCATTTTCCTTGTTCTTGAAAACGATTGTCTTTATAATATAAAATTCCTGCATATAGCAAACCCGCTAATACACAAAAAATAATAAACCAAGCAGGATATTCAAAAGTGATATTATTCATAGATTTCTGGTTACTTTTTGCTGGTTTCTTGTTGCTGGTTTCTTGTAGCTTGTAGCTTGAAACCAGTTGCCAGTTACCAGCAACCATAAAACCAGCAACGAAAATAGGATTAATTTGGCAATATTGAAAATGTGATTTTTTAGATATGTTGTTTTAACAAAATTTTAGGGTGATTCGCTTTATTTTATCCTTTTATGAAATTAAAAAAATTGAATCATATTTAGGAGTTCTGGAACAGTTCAACAATGAATTATGTTGCAAAAGGTGGTTTAGGAATCATTCGTAAATCAAATACTTTAATTCAAAATCTAAATGTCATTAGCGAATATTCATTTATTTATGTCAGTATTCTACTTATTTTTTTTACTGAAGTGTAAGGATTTCGTGTTTTTTGTTATTAAGTAAATAGAAACAGCTACTAATAATTAGCGCTTTTACATTCGTAACCTTTCATGACAATTTACTATATGTATCGAAGTATAAAATTAAAGTGGATAAGAAAAGGGCTTTTTTAAGAATTGGAAATTCATGATTTTTTAGAAATACATTCATTATTACACCGAAAACTAAAAAAATGCAGAAAAAAACAATTTTTTTTAGTTTCCAGTGTAAGGATTTTCAATTTTAGGTTATATAACTAATATACCAAACATCTAAAACGCCTTTGTCATGAACTTCAAACTGTATCACTTCGTCACTTTTATTTGTTTCTTCTTAGGGACAATGAGCCAAAATATTGCATCAAATCTTCCTGACTTATCGGAAACCAAACCCGATAAATCAGTTGATGTTGCGGCAACCGATGGCAACAAAAAACATCCAAGTTATGTTTTGGTAACCTACTCGTTGTGCGTTGGTTGTTATGCTAAAATAAGCATAATGGAAGGTGGTAAGTTTAGAAAAATCATCAATAGGCGAGAAGCAGAATTGTTTGTAGATAGAGATGCTGTTGCTGGTATTAAATACGATTATGTTATCGAAGTATTTTATAAGAACGGTCGTTTATTTGGTCGAGGTCGAGATAAGGGACATAAGCCTGATACTAAAACGGCTTATGTTGTTCCGAATGTCTCTTCAAAAGCTTCTATTGATGAGTACGAGACATTGCTTAAAGCATATGAGAATACAAAATCTGAAAATAGACTCCTTACTGTTGAACTCAAAAGTAAGGTTGAAGAACTAACACAAAAAATTAATCAACTCAAGTATACTGAAAAACGGTTAGAGAAAAGTAATAGCGACTTAGCGTTGTATCGTGCTATGATGACCAAAAGAGAACGATTAGAGAAAAAGGAAATAGAGTTGTTTAATATGATTGATTCCATAAAAACGGAAAATGACTTGTTGACTGATAAAATTATTAATTTAAATGAAAAATTGAAAATAGCGAATCAAAATTATGAGAGAAATCTTGAACAAAAGTATATTAAGATTTTAATTAATAGAGAAGGATATGTATTGAATTTTGATGATACATATGATAAAGAAGGGAAAAACTTGTCGGTCAAAAAAAGAAAAGTGATTAAAGGAGATAAAATAGTATTAAGATGGAATAAACCGAAAGGAAGAAATGTAAGTAAGTATATCATACAACGTAAGATATTGAATAGTAATAATTGGGAGATATTAAGTATAGTTAATGCACAAAAACATATACTTACTAATACTTATTCAATAACCGAAGATAGAATCGGAGCTTATCAATATCGAATTAAAATTCGAACTAAATTAGGTAATGAATTATATTCTAATTTAATAAAAGTAGATGTACTGAATGACTTAGATATACTTGTCTCTACGAGATTTAGACCTAAACAAAAGGTGAATAATAACTTATGTTTTTCATTATCTAATGGCGATAATATCAAAAAACTTACATTATATGAAACAACGGGTTCACGGTTATTTATAATTGATAAACTGAATAATAATTGTTGGGATGGTCGTTACAATCAAAATTATACACCAGAAGGAATGTATTATTATGAAATAGAAGTACGAACAAAAGAGAGTAGTTTTTATAAATATCAAGGGAAAATAATCATTAGTGATTAAATTATTTAGGAACAATTAAAGATTAAATCAAAGATTGAATTAAAAAATAATTTCTTCAAACGAAGTATTAAAAGGGTTTTGAAATTATAAAATGTAAATTTATTAAATTCATGTTCCTTAAAAAACAGTAATGATATATTATGCAGCGACTTGATAAAATAAAAATAGAAGATTTAAAACGAGAGGATAGGGAAACTATCCAACAGTTTTATAAAATTGTGGGCGGGATGATTTATGCTCGACTTTTAAATCTATCGGTTACAAAAATGGATGCAGAAGATATAGTTCAAGAAACAATATCTGATACTATCTTTAATATAAAAACTGGTCGTTATAAAGAGCAACAGAACCTAAAATCCTATTGTTTTAGAATTGCAATGAACAAGTTGAATAATAACACAAGAAAATCGAAAAATGATGTTATAAAAGGTGCTTTAGATTTGGAACATCTTAATCTGAGTACCGATAATTTAATCCAAGAAATTGAACTGAAGGACTATTTAACACTCTTTCAAAAAGAAAACCCTGTCTGTTATGATATGCTTATCAAACACTATTTTGAAAAAGAACCTTTGGGAGCGATGGCTTTATTATATAATAAAACCATTAATGCAATGACTGCTAAAATGTCAAAATGTCGAAAGAAACTAAGAGAAAAGTTTTTTAGAGGAAGGACCCAAAACGGTTAAATAAATTAAAGAGAGCAATGAAAAATAGTAATGAAATAAATTTTCAAAGACTAATTAGTCAATACGTATTAGGTCGTATTTCTAATGATGATAAGAAAATATTAGAAAAAGCTATCGCAGAAGACGATGACTTAAAAAATGATTTGCAGTTTTCTATAAATTTGAAAGATGCTATTGAAATAAAGGAAGCAGAAAGAATCAGAATGGATGTTTTAGAACTAACAAAAGATATAGAACTTACACCTGATTATGATGGATTAGAGGAGTTTTTAGGTACAGAAAGCAATCAACCTCAAGAGGTAAATACGCCTCAATATACCTTGTATGTTTTGTATGGTGTATTAGTAGTATTCATTCTTGTAATAGGTTATTTTGTTGTATCTAATCTTAGTAATAATCCTGTCAATATAGAAGGAAATATTCAAAAAAGATTAGAAAATATTCCTGTCTTTGAAATGATTATTAGCTTAGATGATGAACTCTTGAATCAAGCAACTAAGGACTTAAAAAATAATCAGTTTGATAAGGCAAGTGAAGGATTCAATAATTACTATAATATCAAAAAGGATGATATGATTTTGGTCTATATCGGTATTACAGAGTTAAAACTTGGTAATACCGAAAAGGCGAAACAAATATTTAGCCGATTATCTGATGTCGATGGATCGTTGATGCAAGATATTAGCTATCTATATCTTGGATACACGCATTATGCTGATGGAGATAGAAAAACGTTTGAAAATATTGTGGATAGTTTATCTTCTAAAAATACATTGATTGATAATTATGTCAATAATGCAAAAGGTATTTTATACCAAGAGAACTAAATTAAATTGTATACTTGATTTTCTATAATTTTATATCATTGAAAATCAATTAATTATAGTTGTGTATATTGATATTTTTTGAGAATATCATCATTAAAATTGGTTCTTTATGATTTTACGTGGTTTTGAATATTTTGAGGCTAAGTAACTGCCCCGAGTCCTCGGGGCTGCCGAAAATATCACAAACTCATACGGCAGCTAAAGCAGCCGCTACTGTAAACCACATAGAATCATAAAGAGCCTTAAAATTTGATGTTTCATGAAAATAAAAAAAATCAAGAGTATAAATTTTTAAGAAATAAGTAGTTACCATTAATGAATTATGCTATTCATTAATATAACAACTACAAAGAGTTAGAAAATAGTGAGCAGTGAAATGTTTGGCGACGAGAAACAGCTTACAAATTCTGTATTAGCGAATATCAGTATATCAAAGGTGTTTTGTAATCTTATAAATCTGATTCATTAATAAAGATACCTTATTACATCACATTGGCGAGAACTGATTTTTTAACCAAATTTTCAAATATAAAAATTAACTAAAAATGAAAAGTCTATAAAAGACGACAGGGCGAAGCTTTGCCCAATTTGAAAGGTTTTGAGTTCGACAATCTATTAAACTCAATTACAAGTATTATCTGAAAGCGTAAGTAACAAGAAGCATCAACTGAAAAAAATTACAGCAGTAAAGTTTTGGCGACGAGAACTGCAATGTATTAGCGACATCAGTGCCTCAAAGACATTTTAGTCCTTTCTAATGGTTTTTTATACCAAATATTTTGATGACTTAAAATGTTTTCTGGTGCTGACTTAAAATCAATTTTTAAACAAAAAATTAATTAAAAATGAAAAAGTCAGTAAAAAAGACGACAGGGCGAAGCCTTGCCCAATTTGAAAATTCAAAAATTTCAAACAAGCAGACCGTTAAAGGTGGAAGTACAAATAATGGTGGAATTAGTGAAATTATTATTTCACAGTAGTGTAAGATAGTGTAAGAAAAAAAAATTAGAGGACAGTAAATGTTTTGGCGACGAGAACTGCCCTCTGTATTAGCTAACATCAGTACCTCAAAGGCACTTTGTTGTGGATAAATTTAAGGATTCTTTTCTAAAATACATAGAGAAGAGCAATTTAAATACTTTAACTGTCTTTAGGTGCTGATTTTAAATCAATTATAAATGAAAAATTTATTAAAATCAAAATCAGTAAATGTTAATAAAAGTCGTATTGCTTCATTTGCGAAGATGGTGTTATCAAAAAACAAAACGTAGGCAACATCAACACAAATAACGATTTTGAAAAAGTAGAAATCTTATCGTTTACCGTCCAAATTGTCAAAGAGCCATTTTTTTTCTAACCAACTAATTTAAACATTGATAATTTCAAATTTCTGTTTTAGCCATGCTTTAGCATACATCGCTGTATCACCTTCAAGCATCTGTTTGATACTATCATTGTCTGGGTTTTCTTGATACAGTAAAGTAATCGCTTCTACATAGTTGAGGAATTTTTCCTTTTCTTCTTTAGTAGGTTTTTGAAGATATTTAGTATGACTTAATGCATAATTAATATTATTTAAAACATCTTGAAAACGATCCATACTCACTATATCTTCTTGTTTATGATGAAATTGTTTTTCACCTTTTTGAATTTCTAATTTCAACTCCAACATACACATGAGTTGAAAAATATATTTGCGAAAGGCGAAATATATATTATTCTGATGATTAAGGTTTTGCATTAGACATAATGATTCATAATATTCTTTCTTCTCAATATGTTTTTGTATTTGAAGGTAAGTTGTTACCCAAATTCTGTCATCTTCTGTTGGAAGTAAGATTAGCCAATCTTTTTCTAATTTTTTGTGCAATGGATTTTTTTTCAAAATATCGCAAAGGTTTATATACACATTTTCTTCGATAGCAGACTCTTTACCAAAGATGTTATTTTCAAAACCAAAAATGGCGATTTGTTCTAATAAGTCAATGGTTGTTTGAGTCGGATTGATTTTTTTTACTCGACCAACAATATTCATTAATAAAATAAGTAAAGATGTTTGTTCTTCATTCGTGAAAATCGTATAGTTATCCAGTGTTTTATGGAGAATCGGAATGATAGGTTCTATATCAGAAAAATCGGCTGTAACAAAGCATTGATAAATATTTGAATAAATATCTAAAGCTACAGATTCAGAAAGTTGATTAACGGTTAGTTGTTGATTCAAGTAGGAAAAATCAATTGTATTTAAAACACTTTCATTATCTTTTACGATGGATTGTCGACAGAGAATTTCGCAGGCTAAGCGATATTGCTTAATTAAAAAAGCGATTTTATTATTTTGCCAAGTATTTAGTAATACTTCTTCTGCCTTGAAATCTGTATAATTTTGAGTGGTTTTGAAAGTATATTTTTGAAATTCTGCATTAAAATATCTTGAATAATCAATAGTTGATTGCTCGTGATAATAGTCAAAACTTTTTTGCGGTTGCTCTTTATTGGCAACTTCTCTTTCATTTAAATAATGATAATAATAGGTATCTGTAAAATGTCGTTTTTGAACAGCTTTGAACAGTACTTGATTTTTTAGTAATTTATCATTAGTCGTTTCATTAGTGATAATAAAGCGATAAAGAAATGGAGCTAAACGTTCTCTAATAGCATCAGCGAAATTCCCTCTTGTAAAATTTCGACCTTCTTTTTGTTCTATTTTAGTAGTTAGATCTCCAAAATTAATTATTGAATTTGTTTGCCATTTTTTGATTTTATTAATAACATCTTTGAAAAATGTCTTTTGATTAGGAACTAACCCTTTTGTTGCTTTTATCAGATTCTCTTTCTCAGAATCGTTAAAAAGCCTAATCCATTCAAAAAATTCTTTTTTTTTCATGTTTTGATGTTTGTTTAGAAGTTTGATAGTCAGATTGTTATGTATGAATAATGTTTATGTAAGCCGTTAAAAAACAAGGGGATTCTTATTTTTCCTGTTTTTTTCAAATATAAAAAAAGTTCACCTTTAATTAAATTAAAGGTGAACTTTTTTATATCATGAATTTAATAAAATAAAAATAAAAAATGTAAGAAATATTAGTAACGTATATCATTACAAATACCATCTAACAATTAATGAATCATAAAATCATAAAACCTTATGCGTAAAATCCAACATAATTTTAAAAAATATATTTACATAACTTTATTCAGTATGGCTATGCTTTTTTATACAAAAACAGTCATAGCCAGTCACGTTATGGGAGCAGATATTTCTTATATCTGTAACGGAGCAAATGATTATACCATAGAATTAAGGGTTTATCGAGATTGTAATGGGATTACGCCTGGTACAGCTCAAACCATAGATTTATTTAGTTCTACCTGTGGAAGTCAGACACTTTCAGTGTCCTTACTTAGTAATAGTCCTTCTATAATTACACCTCTTTGTCCTTCTGCACCTGATGCATGTAGTTCAGGAACAGGTACTTATGGTGTAGAGGAATGGGTTTATACTGGAAATTTGACAAATTTACCTATTTGTAATGATTGGATAATGAGCTGGGATTTATGTTGCCGAAATGCAGCGATTTCGACCATTGGTAGTCCAGGTAATGCGGATACATATGTATCTGCACTACTTGATAATACTATATGTAACAGTTCGCCACAATTTTTAACTTCTCCGACACCATTTGTTTGTGTTGGTCAATCAGCGTTTTATAGTCATGGTGTTTCCGATCCTGAGGGAGATTCTTTGGTGTTTAATCTCGTAGATTGTAAACGAAGTGCAACGACCTCTGTGAATTATATTCCGCCTTATTCTGGTTCAAATCCAATTAATACACTTTCAGGTTTTAATATTGATCCTGTATCGGGTGCAATTACATTTACACCAATTACTAACCAAGTTGGAATTGCATGTTTACAAGTGGAAGAATATCGTAATGGTGTCAAAATTGGTGAAGTAACACGAGATATGCAATTTAGTATTTTAAACTGTAGTAATAACCTTCCTACTGCAACAGGTATTGATGGTACGAATTTATTTGAAGTGACTATTTGTGCGAATCAAAGCGTTTCCTTTGATATTAATTCTACTGATATTGATCTACCAAGTCAGAGCCTAAGTATGTTTTGGAATCAAGGTATTTCAGGTGCAAATTTTATCACGAATGGAGCAACTGCTCCGACAGGAACATTCTCTTGGTCACCAACAATCAATGAGATAGGAACACATATATTCACAGTTACCGTAGCGGATAATGCCTGTCCATTGATAGGACAAGCCTCCTATAACTATGTTATAAATGTCTTACCGCCAGCGAATACTCTAAATGTTAGTTTTAACTCAACGGATGTTTCCTGTAACAATGCCTGTGACGGGACAGCAACCGCTAACGTTTCGGGAGGAGGAGGAAATTATGTTTATCTTTGGGATAATGGTCAGATTACCCCAACGGCAACAGGTCTTTGTGTGGGTACACATACTGTTATTATAGCAGAAAATGGTGGTTGTGAAGATAGTTTTACAGTTGTCATTAATAACCCACCAATTTTAACAGTCAATCATACTGCTACAAATGTATCATGTCATGGATTGAACACAGGTAGTATTTCTATTACAGCTTCTGGTGGTATACCTCCATACAATTATAGTTGGCAACATACGGGTGCAAACGTCGGAACAGTATCGAATTTATATGCTGGAACATATCAAGTAACGGTATCTGATGCCAACGGTTGTATTGACATCAAAACTATACAAATTACAGAACCCAATAACTTAACAACGAATATTTCCACAAATAATGTGAGTTGTAATAATGGCAATGATGGTAGTATCAATTTAATCATCACAGGAGGAGTAACACCTTACAATATTGTTTGGGATAATGGTGCAGGTTTATCTGCAAATCCTAATAATTTGTCAGCAGGAACATACAATGTTACAATAACAGACGCTAATGGTTGTACCATAACAGACGGTACAATTATCACCGAACCAACTGCTATGAACTCTTCTATCGCTACGGTTGATGTAAAATGTAACGGTGGTAATGATGGAAGTGCATCAGTTACGGTAACTGGTGGCGTTCCGCCTTACACTTATCAATGGTCAGGAGGTGCAGCAGGAAATACACCTTCACCAGGTAATCTTGTAGTAGGTAATTACAATGTAACAATAATAGATGCCAACGGTTGTCAGATTACTAATAGTATGACTATTAATGAACCGAGTATGCTAACAGCTACTTTTAGTGTGGTAGATGTATTGTGTAATGGCGGCAACAATGGTAGTATAGATTTGAGTGTCAATGGTGGAACAGCACCATATACGTACCAGTGGTCAAATGGTTTGGGAACAAATCAAGATGTCAATGGCTTGAGTGCCAATAATTATAGTGTAAATATTACAGATGCCAATAATTGTGTGATTACACTAACGATTACAATCAACGAACCCACAACACTCACCGCAACAAGTGTTGTCACTGATTTGACTTGTTTTAATAGTGCAAACGGAGCGATAAATTTAACCGTTTCAGGAGGAACACAGCCTTATACCTATTTATGGAGTGATGGTGTTTCTTCAAAAGATAGAAATTCGCTATCAAGTGGTAGTTATAGTGTAACCATTACGGATGCAAATAACTGTCAAGCTACATTAAGTCATAATGTTACAGAGCCAACACTCTTGATAGTTGCTATACCTATTGTAAGCGATGTAACTTGTAGTGGTTTCAATAATGGTTCGATAGATGTCACCGCAACAGGTGGTACACAACCATATTCTTACACTTGGTCAAATGGTTCCAGTAATCAGAACTTATTGAATGTCGGTGCAGGAGCGTATTTTCTCACGGTAACAGATGCTAACGGTTGTCAAGTTACAACAAATACGACCATTGCTGAACCCGCAAACTTGAATGTGACTGCTGTCGTAACCCAACAAGTAGATTGTCATGGAAACAATAATGGAGCAATAGATTTAACTGTAACAGGAGGAACAATACCTTATGTTTATTCATGGAATAATGGCTTAGGAAGTGTTGAAGATCCATCAAATATTTATGCTAATACTTATATGGTAACGGTGACAGATGCTAATAATTGTCAAACAACAACAACGGTTACTGTAATAGAACCGACACCTTTGGTGAGTGTTATGACAAAAAATGATGTACTCTGTAATGGTACAAATTCAGGTTCTGCAACAGTGACTGTTAGTGGTGGAACACCAAATTATACTTACTTGTGGAGTACCTTTCCAGCTCAGAACGGCCCAACAGCAACGAATCTTGCAGGAGGAACATATACCGTCACGGTGACAGATGCGAATGGTTGTACAACGGTCAATACGGTTACACTTACCGAACCAACATTATTGACGGCAAGTCTGACGAGTACTGATTTGAGTTGTTTCGGTGGTAGTGATGCATCTATTACTGTAAGTGCTAACGGTGGTATTAGCCCTTACACATACAATTGGTCAAACAATTTAGGAAATGGAACTTCGGTAACGAATTTACCAAGTGGAACATTTTGTGTAACAATCACCGATGCGAATAATTGTAATCAAGTTGTTTGTGAAACTGTTACCGAACCGTCACAAATGACGACAAGTATTGTTATTGACAATAATGTTAGCTGTTCAGGAGGTTCAGACGGACAGGTGGATTTAATGGTCAATGGTGGAACACCAAACTATACCTATTTTTGGAGTATTGGAAGTTTTACTGAAGATCCGACGACGTTCAATGCAGGTTGGCATTATGTAACAGTAACAGATGGTTTGGGTTGTACTACATTGGATAGTGTAGAAGTAACAGAACCAGCTCCATTAACAGTTGCAGTGAGTACGGTGATTGATGTTTCTTGTAATGGAAATAGTGACGGTAGCATCAACTTATCGGTAAGTGGTGGAACGCAACCATTTTCATTCTCATGGAACAACGGAGCCGTAACACAGAATATTGATAATCTACCAGCAGGTAATTATAGCGTAACAATAACAGATGCTAAAAACTGTCAAACTAACCTAACGGTAGTGGTAACGGAACCAATATTTTTGGCAGGAACGATAAGTAAAACGAATGTTTCTTGCAATGGCGGGAATGATGGTATAGCTACGTTTAGTCCGACAGGGGGAACAGCACCGTATAGTTACGTTTGGAGTACTGTTCCACCACAATTTAGTGCTACAGCGAACAACCTTTCGGCAGGAACATATTATGTTACGGTTACAGATGCGAATAATTGTACTTACAATGATTCTATTATTATTACAGAACCATTTTTATTAACAGGTACAACATCGGTTGTACAAAATGTATCGTGTCAAGGTGCAGATGATGGTGTTGCTGAAATTGTACCAGTTGGTGGAGTATTTCCTTATACTTATCAATGGTCAAATGGTGATATAACCAACGTAATTGGTAATTTATCACAAGGGATTTATTACGTTACTGTCACCGATGCAAACGGTTGTACGTTTACAAATAATATTACAATTACAGCACCTTTATTATTGAACATGACTTTGGTAAGTAAAACAGATGTAAGCTGTAATGGTGGTAATGATGGAGAAATTCAATTGAATGTCACAGGTGGTACGTTACCATCAAATGGTTATATTTTTACATGGAATCCACCCTTAGGAAATATTCAAAGTCCAACAGGTTTAAGTGCTGGAGTTTATGGTGTGACGGTGACAGATGATAATGGCTGCCAAGACGATTTGAGTGTTACGATTAATGAACCGACTGCTTTACAACTTAATTATACCACAACAAATATTTTGTGTAATGGTGGGACAAATGGAGCAATTAGCCTTACCGTTTCTGGTGGAACATTACCTTACAGCTATAACTGGAGCAATAGCTTAGGGAATATTCAAAATCCTACTAACTTAACGGCAGGAACATATACTGTTACAGTAACCGATTTTAATAATTGTGAAATTATAGAAACAATTACAATCATTGAACCAACAACACTTAGTGCTATTGCGACACCAACTGATGTAACTTGTTTTAGCGGCATTAATGGTAGCGTGACTTTAGCACCTCAAGGTGGAACATTGCCTTACAGTTATAATTGGAATATTAACGGTATTTCTACACAAAATTTATCAAATATATCAAGTGGTGTTTATTTTGTAACTATTACAGATGCCAATGGTTGTTCTTTTGTTACGAATGCAGTAGTCAACGAACCGACACCAATCTCAACGAATATTACGGTATTGAATCACGTTACTTGTCCAGGTGGCAATGATGCAGCACTTGATTTGAGTATCTCAGGTGGTGGCGGACAAGTGTATTATTTTGCTTGGAGTAATGGTGCGACTTCAGAAGATTTGAACAATTTGGTTGCAGATACTTATCAAGTAACCGTCAGTAATAATAATGGCTGTACCACTGTGGATAGTGTTACGATTACAGAACCTGATTCTATTATAATTACTTTAAATACACTACAAAATGTCAACTGTTTTAGTGAAGCGAATGGTAGTATTAGTGTATCGGTCGCTGGTGGAACGCTACCTTATTCTTACAGTTGGAGTAATGGGGCAACCGCATCAACGATTAATAATTTAGTCGCAGGAAGTTATACTTTGACGGTGACAGATGCCAGTGGTTGTGTTAAGGTAAGTTCTTACAATATCACTCAGCCTCAATTGTTAGATGTGGTAGCATCTGTTTCTAATGTAAGTTGTAATGGTGGTAGTGATGGAACAGCGACAGCAAATGTTATTGGTGGAACTACTTCTTATTCTTATTTTTGGAGTACTATACCAGCACAAGTTACGAGTACTGCAACAGGACTTTCGGCAGGTAATTATCAAGTCATTGTAACCGATGCTAATGGTTGTACGGATTCGGTCACAGTCACGGTTACTGAGCCACAAAATGCGATTTCGGCAACCTCTTCGGTGACTAATGTACAGTGTTTTGGAGGAAGTGATGGTACAGCAACGGTATTTCCGACTGGCGGATCAGGTGCTTATACTTATACATGGAGTACAACGCCAGTACAAACAACTGCAACTGCCTTAAACTTAAATAAAGGCATTTATTTGGTAACAATAAGTGATGCTAACAACTGTACCTATGTACATAGTGTCGTGGTAGAAGAACCGGAAATTATTGAAGTTTATTCAACTGTTGATAATCCTTCTTGTAACTCACTTTGTGATGGCAGTATCAATATTGATAGTATTACAGGTGGTGTCGGACCGTTTACAATTTTATTTTCTAATAATAACGCAAGTTCATTTAATAATAACCTTTGTCCAGATATTTACAATGTCTTGGTACAAGATGCTAATGGCTGTTCTTATGCGGATACATTTGAGGTTGTTACACCTGATACATTAGATTATGATACGCAGGTTTTACCGCCTACTTGCGTTGGTGAAAGCGATGGAACACTGAATATTATTCCTGTCGGAGGAACTGGTCCTTGGACAATTCTTTGGAATGATGGTAATACCAACTTAGATAGAACAGGATTAGTCGCAGGTAACTATATGTTTACGGTAACGGATTCAAAAGGTTGTACGATTGATGGAAGCGTGGATTTGATTGAATTATCGAACCAAGTTTATATAACAGATGCTACGTGTTTTGATAAAGCTGATGGTACTATTTTAATCAACGCTTTTGGAGGTTATCCACCATATTCATATAGTGTGAATGGACAGATACAAAACTCAAGTGAAATCAATGGTTTATTGAGTGGTGATTACTTGATTGAAGTACAAGATAGCAGAGGTTGTGTCATTGATACAACGATTTTTATTGATGAACCAGCACCGCTTGAGGTAAATGTTGGTGACGATACCTCAATCGCATTAGGTGATTCGATACAACTTGGCGTTTCCTCAAATTTTGGATTTTTTGAAGTTGATTGGTCAATTCAGATTGGAGATACCTCGAATCCGGTTCGATGCGATACATGTTTTACAACCTTTGTAAGACCATTTTTTACGACGATTTATGAAGCAAAAATTACAACCGATAGAGATTGTGAGGCAACGGATGAGATTATAGTTGAGGTCAATCCTATGTACCGAATTTTTGTAGCTAATGCGTTTACGCCTTCTACATCAATTAGTAAAAATGATTACTTATATGTGCAAGGTGACGAACGAATGGTTGCGGATGTACTTTCATTTGAAGTCCGTTATCGTGGCGGTGCAGTGATTTTTTCTACAACTGAAATGGAGCTAAATAATTGGGAAACTGGTTGGAACGGACAAATACCAAATACAGCAGATAAAGAAAGTTTTGCTACCGATACATATGTCTGGACAGCTTCTGTAAGATTTTTAGATGGTGAGGTAAAAACATTTAGTGGTGAAACAACGCTACTAAGATAAGTTCATGCCTTAGAAAGAATCGGACAATTTGTTGTCCGATTCTACTATTTATCTAATTATGCAATAATTTCAAAATCAATAAAAAATAATCAAATGAGATATATCAAGTATACTATAGTTTTTATCATTATTGGTTTGTGTTACAATAATAGTAATGCACAAATAGATCCTCATTATACCTTAAATGCACAACCATTGTATTATTCGCCGAGTTTGACAGGTGTATTTAACGGTTCGGTTCGATTCAATTCTATTTATCGTTCACAATGGCAAAGTGTATTAGGAAACGACCAGTATCAGACTATAGGTGCGTCCATTGATTTTCGACGACCAGCACAAGATGGTGACTTAATCGGTATTGGGTTTTCGGGTTGGAATGATCAATCAAGTATCAATAATTTTCGTCAAAGATGTTTTAATGTAAGTGGAGCATTTGCTAAAAAATTGGGACAAAATAGAGGAACAAGTCTTAGACACTATTTAAGTGCAGGTGGACAATTTGGATTTGGCGAATTAAGAATATCGAGTAGTTCATTTTTATTTAGCACACAATTTGATGGTGTTTGGATAGATTCTAATTTGCCTAATCAAGAAGGTTTAACCATTGGAGATTTGACTACTCAGTTTGTGAATATCAATGCAGGATTAAGTTATTACGTCATTGATAAAAAAAATGGTAACTACGCTTTATTGAGTACGTCTGCTTATCATGTCAACACACCGAATATTTCATTTTTTCAAATAGATGGAACAGTAGAAGAGATGCCCGTTCGATGGTCGATTTACGAAGCGGCTCAGTACAGTATCAATGATAATATTGCCATTATTCAATATGGAACATTTAATTTTCAAGCACCATTTAGTCAATTTATTTTCGGAGGACAATTTAGGTATCAACCGCATAGAGATTCTAAAGCATTGCGTATTGGTACTACGGTTCGAATTGGTCGCTACAGCAATATTACCGAGATAGATGCAATTTCTCCGACTGTTGGTGTAGAAATTAACAACTTATTACTTCAAGCAGCTTTTGATATGAATATCTCTGAATTTAGTGAATTTACGAATTATCGAGGCGGATTGGAAGTTTCTGTAACCTATGTCAATCCAACTAAAAAACGAGGTGCGATTGTTTGTCCTCGTTTTTAAAATAATTATAACCATTAAGTAGTGAACATACAAACACAAGCTGCAGCTCATCTTTATTGGTGAGCTGCTTAGTTTATTTTGTAAGCCTTTAAAAATCAATTTATTTGATTTTAAAGATTTGAATAAGTTGATTATACAATTCAAATTTATAATTCTATTAGTCAATTGGTATATACTAAAAGTATCAACATGACTGGAAATCAGCGTAGAAAGCTGCTTATCATTGCCACAAGGCATTTATCATCTAAGAATTTATCAAAAAAAATACAGCAAAACAACCGTTGTATCAATCATTTATAGTTAGATAAAAATTAAGCGAATAAAAATCTCAAGGGAAAATCTCTCTTGAGATTTTCAAAGTATTTTTCATGAATAAAAATTTATACCTTATACTATTTTTTGTAATTATTATTATCAAAAATAGCCTTGCTCAAAGCGGAATTAGTTATCAGAATACTACAATCTATGCTACAACAAATGTCGGAATAACTGCTAAGGTAAAATGGGTACCTGGGTTTTCTAACACCGCAGTTGGTTCCCATTCGGTAGATAATGGAATAACGAATACGCAGGATATTGTCAATACTTTAGGTGGTGGTACTTATGCTGCTGAAATTTGTGATGATTTAATCGAAAGTGGGTTTTCTGACTGGTACTTACCATCGGCTGATGAGCTATTAGTTGTGAGAGCAAATACGGCTACACTCGGAATTAGTTTGAATAATGATTACTACTGGAGTTCTACCGAATATGCACCGAACTGGTCACAAACACAAGCCTTAGGGGTTTACGGAACAGTCCAAGGGTTAGTGAAAACATTCGCTAATGCTTATGTAGTTTGTGTTAGGAAAGAGCCAACTGGCAATCCAATGATTTTTTCCGAAGTCGTACACAATGGTCAGACACTTCAAGTTTATCCTATTGATAATGCCTTGAGTGTTAATCAAAGTACAAGTATTAATATTTGTAATAATTTAGATGCGTTTGGTTACGACGATTGGTACTTACCAATTGATAACGAAGCCTTAGCCATTTCCTCACAATTGCAACCTTTTCAGTTTCCAAATACAGGAGCAACTACTCAAATTTACTGGACTGCAACAGCAGGTAAAGCCCTTTATGGTTCTTACACACCTACGTATACTTCAAGTACTTATTTCAAATGTAGATGCGTTCGTCAAAAAGTACCAATATTAAATATTACAGCAAATAACATCAGTTGTTCAGGTAATAATAATGGTAGCATTGCAGCAACTATTGTAGATGGTTCTGGTAATTATACATACTCGTGGAGTAATGGAGCAACGGCTTCTACCATTAGTAACTTATCATCTGGACAATATACAATAACTGCAACAGACGTAACAAATAATACGGTTTTAATAGAAACCGTCACGATTACCGAGCCATCACCAATTTTAGTAACTGCCAATGTCACCAACGCAACGTGTAATGGGAATAACAACGGCACTGCACAACTCAACATTACAGGTGGTACAGGAATGTACAACACAACATGGACAAATAACGCTAATCCAAATGCACTAACGGCAGGAACTTATACCGCAACAATCACAGATGCTAACGGCTGTACGGAAATGGAAACCATTATTATTACCGAGCCATCACCAATTTTAGTAACTGCCAATGTCACCAACGCAACATGTAATGGGAACAACAACGGCATCGCACAACTCAACATTACAGGTGGTACAGGAATGTACAACACAACATGGATAAATAACGCTAATCCAAATGCACTAACGGCAGGAACTTATACCGCAACAATCACAGATGCCAACGGCTGTACGGAAACGGAAACCATTATTATTACCGATCCTTCTGAAATATTAATAAACTATATATTAACAGATGTTTCTTGTTTTGGTGCGAATGATGGCTCTGTTAATTTCTCCTTTACAGGAGGAACACCACCTTTTGTTACGAATTTTCCAGCAGGGACAAATCCGAACTTATTATTAGCAGGTGACTATCAAATAATAATAACAGATGCTAATAATTGTTTATTGACGGATACGTTTACCATTGATTCCCCAAATGATATTATTGTCAATGCCATCTTAGTTGATGCAACTTCAAATACTGCTCAAGATGGAAGTATTAATATTACGGTTAATGGTGATTTTGCTCCTTTTTCTTATACATGGAATAATGGTGATACGACCAGTAATATTACAGGTTTAAGTTCAGGAACTTATACTGTAACTATCACAGATGCTAATAATTGCACCTATAATAGGACTTATGTTATAGATAATCCAACCAGTACAGATGCAGCGAATATGGTTAACCGTTTAGAAGTTTACCCAAATCCATCGAAAAATATTTTGAATATTCATCTGAATTTAGCAGAAAATACCATTGTAGAATTAGAATTAATAGACGCATTCGGTAGAACAATAGAACATCAAAAAAAGTATGGTCAATTTATAAAAACAAGATTAATGGTCGGTCATTATCCCGAAGGAATATATGCTTTAAAAATTAAGATAAATGAAGATTATTTTGTTCAACAAGTATTAATCAAGCATTAAGATGGTTAAAATAAATTTTATTTTTCAAGTCGTATAAGCATTGCAAATACTTATATGTAGTTTTTTTTAGTCTAAAAAACACCCGCTTTTCTAAAAAATACTAATTTGATTAAATATAAATGTAGACTTTCTTGCTTTTATTATAGAAAGTAAATTTTTTATAAAATAAATTTGAAACATCTAATCTAATATTGGGTGCTAATCAAAGTTAACACCCACTTCAATATTAAAAAGACAAATGATTGATTTTGCGATTCTAAAATAATATTGACAAAATCCATATTACTCTAAATAATCAATTGATTTATATATAACTTATCTCAATTGCTCTCTTTCAGGCTTTATCGCTTCCGCAGATAAAGCCTTTTTTTTTACAAAACTTTAGACTTGTTTATCAATCCTTATTTCAAAGTCTTAGTGATTTCTTATCACCAAACAATCATAAAAAAATGTTAAACGCTTTAAATGCTATTCTAAAAATGTTTACTTTAGAATTTGGTTTAAGGTTTGTTCGTTGATAACAAAGAATGATTCTAAAATCAACAACTATTTTATAAAAAATAATATGGAAAATATGAAAAAACTCATTTTAAGTTTGGTACTCTTAGCGTACTTTGGTATTCAAGCGAATGCTGCCTATATATTAGTGCCAATGGATGAAAAACAACGCAATCATCTAAAGGCTTATGGCGTGATGTATAAAGTATTAGCAACCGAAGTCGAAGGTTACTGGATGCTCAACTATCGAGGCGGAAGTTTTGCTTTCAAGCACACTTCTACGTTTGAGGAACTATGTAAGATTAAAGATGTCAGTTATGAAGTCATTGCTGATGCAAAATTTGCTAAAATCCGTACAGAAATCGCTAATCCAGAAGTGAATAAAGAAGTCGTCAAACTTGAAGTTGCTCCAAAAATTGCGGTTTATACACCTGATATTAGTGACAAAGGAAAAGAAATTCAACCGTGGGATGATGCTGTAACATTGGTATTGACGTATGCTGATATTCCTTACGAAACTGTTTATGACAAAGAAGTTATAGAGGACAAACTCGCAGAATATGATTGGCTACATTTGCACCATGAAGATTTTACAGGTCAATATGGAAAGTTTTACGCATCCTACGGAAGTCAGGCTTGGTACAAAAATAATGTCAAACGAATGGAAGACTTGGCGGAAAGTTTGGGTTATGAGAAAGTATCAAAATTAAAATTAGATGTTGTAAAGAAAATACGTGACTACGTTGTTGGTGGTGGATTTATGTTTGCAATGTGTTCAGCAACAGATACTTATGATATTGCCTTAGCTGCTGACGGTGTTGATATTTGCTCAAATATGTATGATGGCGACCCACAAGATCCACAAGCACAATCGAAATTAGATTTTGAAAAAACATTTGCTTTTAAGGAATTTAGGTTGAAATCTAATCCGTTAGAGTATGAGTATTCAACGATTGATAGACCTCGTTCGCCAGTGATTGATGAAAAAATCGACTATTTTACACTATTTGACTTTTCTGCAAAATGGGACCCTGTTCCAACGATGTTAACACAATGTCACACCAAAACAGTAAAAGGTTTTATGGGACAAACAACAGGTTTTATGAAAAATCAATTGAAATCAGAAGTATTGATTTTGGGCGAGAGCAAACCGTTTAATGAAGCACGATATATTCATGGCGAATACGGAAAAGGATTTTGGAGCTATTATGGTGGACATGATCCCGAAGATTATCGTCACTATGTTCAAGATCCTCCAACGGATTTAAATTTGCATCCAAACTCAGCAGCTTATCGCTTGATTTTGAATAATATCTTGTTTCCAGCAGCACGTAAGCAAAAGCAAAAAACGTAGTATAAAAGTTATTTCAATCACTTTTAAACGGTGTTTACGAACTACAAAAGGCATGATTTCAATTTTGAAATCATGCCTTTTGTCATTTTATTGAAAATTTATTTGGTTCTTTGAAAAATGCTGTGGAACAATAGAAATTATGGAATCTATCAACACAAAAAACGATTTTAAGTAATTCGTATATTTTAGGTTTATCACAGCTTATCCCGATTTCTCGGAGGGATTTTTCAAAGAACCATTTTATTATTTATTAAGAAATAACAACGCCCAGAACACCTAAAACAATTTTTAATGCTCCAAAGATCATTAAGCCTAAACCAATGACAAACCACCAACCTGAAAGTGTCAAAACACTTCCAAGAACAACCAACGTACCAACGATAATCATTCCGATTCCCCAACCAACTTTTCTGATAGAACTCATTTCGTTGTATTGTTTTTTGAGTTGTCGTACTTTTTTACTTGTAAATTTCTTAGCACTTTCAAAATAGCGTTTTACCGTATTTTTTATGGTCAAATTTTCTTTTTTCGTTTCAATAGTTTCTAATGTCTTTGATTGTATTGCTGCGGTCGCATCATTTGTAAAAGTTATCATTAATAAAGTGAAAATTCCAATCAATGCGAGTTTCATTAAGTTTAGTTTGTTTGTCATTATTCGATATGTTTAAAAGTTATAATCATTATATTTGACTGCTCTCTTCGTGAATTAATGACAGGAGAAATTTTAAAGGGTTGCAAATT
>JBGCFH010000211.1:0-6442 GCA_045106825.1 Saprospiraceae bacterium
TTGTGTAGTGTTTTTACAATTTGTAAGAAAGCAACCTAAAATTAATACACTAAATAAAATGATGTTTTTCATAGAAATAAGTTGTCCTAATTTTATCAACTGTAATAAAGCACAAAACTACTGCAAACTGAATTCTGCGAACTGCCGACTAAACCCGAATTCCCATATTTAGCATTAAAACGTATCATTATCAACCAATGCAATAATACCTTTAGTATCAATACATTTATCAAAACCTTTGGCAATCAAGCCATTCAAAAGTTTCAAATCTCCTGTCCAAAGTAATCCATCTAAATAAACGGTTAAAGCAACATAAGGTAAATCATCCATATCAATATCTCGAACTAAAGATGCATATTCGTACCAAATATTAAATGGAATTTGTTCGTCTGAAATGAAATTGATTCGTTTATAAATTTGGAAAATTGCTTCATCTACATCTGTTTCTGATGTTTTGGCTAATTCTATGATTCGATGTTTATGGCGATTAATTTCTTCTCGTAAATATTCACTTGTGTAAAACTCTAATTTATCGTTGTTGAATAAAATCTCACCGATGTTGTTATTAGGATTAAGGATTGCACTAAAAACAATATTTGTATCTAAAATAATTATTTTCATAATGGATTATTTTTCATCAATCATTCCCGAAAAACGACCTTTATTCTTTTCCCACCAACCTTTCTTAACTTCTTTCGCTAAGTCGTCAATTTCAGATTGTGTTGCTTGACTTTTGCGAATCGCACGTTTGTAAGATAAATAATCCAACATTCGCTGAATATCACTTACCTCTAAATCGGCAGGCAAACGGATAATTATCTCTTTTGATGTTCGTTCTACTGTTAGCATAAATTTTCTTTTTGGTACAATTATAAAAATAACGAAAAATACCTTCAATTCAAAGTATAACAATTTCAGAACGTTTATAATTCATAATTAAATTTTAATTCCCATATTCCTCATCAAATAAGTCGCATTAAAACAAAATTTCAACTCCTTTTCCACAACTTCTTGTTAGCATCAATAAAATAGAAGCAAGTCAAAAGTATAATGATTACAGTCACAATAATATCTAAGTAAGATACTGAAGTAGAATAATACACATTATAACTAATCAAAACTATCAAAAGTACAGGAAATCCTGTCTTGTACATGAACCGAGAAACACCTCGAATAAATTTGGGTAATTTAGAATATTGTCCACTTTCCCGAATAATAAAATCAGGCTCAGTTAATTGATTCATCTTTTTTTCCAAATCTCCGATGTAAGACATTTGACTTGAGATTAAATTAATTAATCTGTAATAGTTTAATAAATAGATAAGTAACATCACTAATAACGTACTATGAATAATTGTATAGTTTATATCAAACCCTGATTTAGAACCTGTCCACTTATTAAACAACTGATTTAGAATCTCGGAAAATAATGTTTTATCTAAAGAGAATAAATATAACGCAGCTACAATCAAAACAATGAAAAACGAATATCTATCTCGTTTTTGCATATAACCTTGTAAATGCTTAAACGTATCTTGATAATGTTCATGTAAAAACGCTACTTTGAATTCCTTTTTAATTTCGTTATCCATCGGTGATAGTTTTATGATTTTTTATTACTTTTAGTCTTTGATATTAAATCCTAATTCAATCTAAATAGAATGACACAACTTACCAAATTTGAGTTAAAAAAAGAACTGATAAACAATGATATAATTTTTCTTTTAAAAAGATTACACGGAATACCTCAAAACTTATATAACGACTTGCTCAATCTTAATAAAGAAGAAACAAAACTTAGAATAAGTATTGAAGCTGGTGCAATATCTCAATTAAACCATGAACTAGAAATCAGTGCTTTATACAAGAGATGTTTTTTGTTTATTGATGATATCCCTTATGATTTAATTCCATCTTTTAGTCCAATTAATAATTTAAATTTCCCATCAGAAAGCCTTTTATGGAATCTTCTTGGAGAACGAAAGCTTGATGCTGTATTTAATATCCTTGAGAAAATACTTTTAATTGATACTTCTTATCCTCTTCTATTAAATGAGTTATTAATTCTTAGGAAAGAATTTATTGATTTAATTGAGAAGCAAACTAAAGATTCAATTTCTAACAAAGAGTTCGAAACAATTGAAACTATTATTGTTGGTAACCTAATGAATTTTATTGATAACATTAAGATAGAAACAATAAAAAATGATTATGAATCCAACAAAGTCAAATATCTAATTCAACAAGCCAAACACACACATTCTAAAATCCTCGACATAGGAAACTTAGGACTCGACAAAATACCAACCGAAGTTTTCAAACTCACCAACCTTGAAGTCCTAATCTACTCCAGCAAATGGTATGATTACGAAACCAAAGAAGAAAAACAAAGCCAAAACAACCAAATTAATAACCAAATCAATCATATACCACAACAAATCTCTAAACTCAAAAATTTAAAAGCTTTATACTTAGGTGGTGATAAATATCCGAACTATATATCTGATTTAAGTCCATTAAATGAATTGCAAAACTTACAGGTTTTAGATGTCCATAATAATAGAATTACAAAAATAAATTTTTCAAATAATTTAAAATCACTAAAATATCTTGATTTATCTGAAAATAAAATAACTTCTATTCAGGGAATAGTAGATTTTCAAGAAATACAATATCTTAATTTAGCTTATACAAAACTTGATAATTTCAGTTTTATAAAAAACTTATCGAATCTTAGTTACTTAAATTTGAGAGTTTCTAAATTTTCAGAATTAGACCTACTTAAGAACCTTACAAGTTTAGAAATCTTAAATTTACGAGGAAATTATATTGAGAATATTGATATACTAAAAAATCTTACAAAATTAAAAAATCTTGATTTAAGTGATAATAGAATTACCGAATTTGATATAATTAAAAACCTTGTTCAATTAGAAAACCTTGACCTAAGTGAATTGAATCTTAGTGCGTTGCCAAACATCTCAAAACTTTCCAAATTACAAGAACTGAAACTAAATTACAATTATCTCTCTACTTTAGAAAGTATTCAATCATTAACACAATTAAAGTACTTAGAATTAATACATAACCGAATTAAAAACTTAAGTTATTTCAAACCTTTTACTAATTTAGAATATCTTAATTTAAGTGATAATAAAGTTTTAGACTTAAAAGGTATTGAATCCTGTTTAGATTTGAAAATACTTTATCTCACAATAAATAATATTTCAAATTTAGAAGATATTCTAAGTTTAAAACAATTAGAAAAACTTGATTTAAGTAATAATAATATTTCCGATTTAGAAGGAATTCAAAAACTTGATAAGCTAAGAGAACTTGATTTAAGCTATAACCCATTAATGTTAAATGTTCAAAATTTATCTTTAAATAAAAACCTAATAGTACTATATATAAGTAATACTAAAATTCAAAATCTGGAGGTAATTCAAAATTTAGTGAACCTGAAAGTCCTTTCTATAAACTCAATATCAATATCTAATTTAGAGGGTATTCAATATCTAACAAAATTGGAATCACTATATATAAATAATTTGAACTTGGCTCAACTTAATGAAATCAGAGGGTTAAAATCTTTAAAAACGCTTCATGCCAATCATAATAAAATTGTAGATTTAAAAGACATTCAACATTTAGTAAATATACAAATACTTAAATTAGAGGATAACAAAATTTCTGATTTGGATGGAATCGAAAACTTAAGTAATTTAAAATATCTTAGTTTAGGTAATAATAAAATTTCTGATTTGGAAAAAATCCAACCCCTGCAATTCTTACAAGAATTATACTTAAATGATAATAACCTTTCTGTAATAAATAAAATCAATAGTTTACAAAATTTACGTTATATCCATTTACAAAAGAATCATGTAAGAGATTTATCATCACTATTAAATAGAGTAAAATATGGATTAGAGTTCATTAGAGATATTCAAATATTTAAAAATCGATCAGAAAAACCTCCAATAGAAGTCATTGAACAAGGAAGAGATAGTTTTATAAAATATTTTTCTGCTTTAGAAGATGGAGGAAACTCTAAAACAATATTGAAAGTAATATTAGCAGGTAATAGTGGTGTTGGTAAAACATCTATGGTTAGATGGTTGACAAAAAGAAAAACCCCATTAGGTTCTACGCATTGGTTACATGTTCATCATTGGCAATATAAGAGAAAAATTAGTTCAGTTTCTGAATTAGAAATTCGTTTTTTTGATTTTGGAGGACAAGCATATTATCATGATACACATCATTTATTTTATACTTCAAATACTATTTACCTTTTAATATGGAATCATCAAACCGATCAATTTGATAGTAATGGGAATTATCCTTTAAAATATTGGTTAGAAGCCATTAAATATTTTGCAATAAAAGATAGTGAAGAATTAGAGATCGAAATTAAGAAACAAGAGATAATAGAACGTAAAGTTAATTTTTATAAAGAAAAAAAATTATTAGGTGGTTTAAGTACTGATCAAGAATTTGCACTAAAGGTTGATCTTGAAAAATTAGAACAAGAATTAACAAGAATTAACAAAGATATTAATGGCTATAAATTATTACCAAATGAAATTCCTGCTTTGATAATCCAAAATAAGATTGATGAAAATGGATTGAAAATGCTTAATAATCTAAATTTAACTAACAAGTATCAAAATATTTATGACTTTACAGCTCTTTCAATTAAAACTAAGCAAAGAAGTACTCATTTTAAAGATATCTTTCATGAATTAATTTCAAATATGTCTATCCATAAATGGATTATTCCTGATAGTTGGAACAAAATAATGAACACTATAACTGAGGATAAAGAGGTAAAGATTCTTTCGATAACCGATTTAAAGAAAAAATTGGAGAATCGATTAAATCAAACAATTGATATTAATATTCTCCAAATTTTATGTAAACGACTTTATCAAATTGGAGATATTATTTTTTTGAATAATGAGTTAGTATTTACTGATATTGCTTGGTTAATTGAAAAAATTAAGGATATAAATAACGATAGAAAAATATATAACTTTAACGAAAGTGATATTGAAAGCATAGTAGGAGTAGAATATATAAATAAAATAGTCACGATTTTACTTACGTTCAAAATTTTAATCAAAGTATCTCATTTAGACAAACCTTATATTCTTCCTTTATATCTGCCTAAAGAACCTGAAAGAGGAATGAAAATGATAATCAAAAATTTCAATAAGAAATATCAAAGGTATAGATTCGATGGCTTTGTCCATAAAAGTATCATTTTAAATGTTTTTTCAGAATTTGCTGCCGAGGAAGAACATCAAAATGAATTATATTATTTCTGGAGAAATGGTCTAATTCTCCAAAGTAGTCAAACAGATGATGATACATTAGTCTTAGTTCAATTTACATCTGATACAGCAAGTGAGAAAAGAATCGAATATGGTTGGATTGATATTAAACTAATCAAATATCCTAAAAAAAGAAATGAATTTATTCATCGTATATTAAAAATTATTGATAAAATATGTGAAGGTTGGTCTTATGATAAATTATTTAGTCCTTATGGTCAAGATTTTATTCCTAAAAATATCATTAAAGAAAATAATGATAAAGGAGAAATTAATTTCAAATATAATGGTAAAGGTTATTATTTAAGAGATTTTAAAAATTTCTTAGATATAACTAAACATCACCTAAAAGTTTTTATTTCTTATTCAAGACATGAAAGTGAACAATTATTTGAATTATACACACATTTAAAACCATTCGAACGAAACGGAGTTCTAAAAATTTGGTACGATAGAAAATTAGTTCCAAGTGAAGAATGGAAAAAGAGAATTAAGTCTGAAATTAAACACGCTGATATAATAATAATGTTAATTAGCCCTGCATTTTTAGCTTCTGATTTCATTATGGAAAATGAATTAACATGGATAAAAGAAAATGAAAATGCAAGGATTGTACAAATAATATTAGAACCTTGTCATTGGGAATTATATATGAGTAAAATTCAAACGACTTTGAGTGGTGAAGCTGTTTCCCTGTATTCAACAAATAGAAATGAAGCTTGGTACAAGATTTTAGAAGAACTAAAACAAGTACAAGAGGAAGTGATTAAAAATATAAAGATTTCTTAGTACGAATATGGGAATTCTAAACTCGAATCCCCATATTCCGCATCAAATACGTCGCATTAAAACTCTTGCTCACACCTTTTTTAATCGTATAGTCAAACACCAAACGGTCTTTTTCGACCATGACTTCGATACATAAATTTTCGATTGTTCCATTCGCTTCGGCTTCCAAAACACCTAATTCCAAATCGTGTGTAGCGATTAAACCCATTCCTTTGGACTTAATGAGTTGTTCGATTAAGGCACGAGAACCAGTGTGTCGGTCACGAGAGTTTGTTCCTTTTAGGATTTCGTCTAAGAGGAAAAATACTTTTTCG
>JBGCFH010000212.1:0-3418 GCA_045106825.1 Saprospiraceae bacterium
GTTCTCTCGGTAGATTATTTTTTTCTTAGTTTTTGCTTCAAAAGTGGGCGTTTATCGGGATAAGTAACCAAATTTGAAGTGGAAAATAAGGGAAAAAGAAGCAGCGAAGAATGTATATTTATTTGTTTATCAATCCTAATCTATTTCTATTTGTACAAGTTTTGCCAATGATTTATAAGTCATCAGGTGACTCAAAGTCACCTGATGACTATAAACTAAGTTTAGCAACCGATTTGTAGCACACTCAGATTTTTTAAGATTTAATGTTACAATCTGGTAGTTTCATTTTTAGTGTTTCAATATCAGGTTGTAAAGCTGTATCATTGTAACTAAGGTCTAACTCTCGTAAAGTTGTTAACTTTTCTAAATCTTCAATTTTTGTTAATTCATTATTGCCAAGGTATAATTCTTGTAAAGCCATTAATTTATCTAAACCTTCTATTTGCCTCAATTGATTATTGTGAAGATTTAAAGTATTTAGAGTCGTTAGTTTATCCAAACCTTCTATTCTTGTTAGTTTATTATAACTCAAATCTAAGTGTTCTAAATTTATTAAACCTTCAATTGTATTCAGTTCAGTGATAGAATTATCACTTAACATTAAAACTTTTAATTGAGGATGTTGAGCAATTTCAGTCGGTACTTTATCTAATCCATTAGATTTCAAATCTAACGCTTGTATGCTTGCATCTAAGTCTTCAATTCGATAAGCAACCTTATATTCTTTTCCTAAAGTATTGATTAAAAAATCAGTCAATACATTGTTAATACTCTTTTTGACCTTAATAATTTTATCCGTAGATAATTTTACATTTTCATATTGATAATCTCTAATCAGTTTCCCTTTTTTATCGGTAAAACCATATTGACCATCTTTATAAACCAAATTTAAATGTTTATTCCGAGTGTTGAATTGATGGATAAGTTCTTTTGGTTTAGGATTCCAACTGTTTGTTTTAGTTGACTTATTTTCAGCCTCTTGTGCTGTACTCAATATAGGAAAAGCAAATAATAAGATTAGAATAATGATTTGTTTCATCGTTGATGATTTTAAGTTAAAAAGTAATATTGATTATTTATAAATAAAATTATAGATTGGTGATTTTTTGATATTTATGGATAGTTTCGGATTATATGTGCAATATATCGTTTCTTTCAAAATGATTGAAATCAATCACATTTAATCTATCTTTACGTTACAATTAAATACTATAAATCTTCAAATCCATCAAGATGAAATTTAGAATTGCTCTTTTTCTAATTATGAGTACATGTGTTGTTATTTCGTGTCAAACGACAAATCAAAAATCACCTTTAGATATTGATATTAATCAAGTTGAATCTGTAAATATTTATAATATTTATGGACATTTTAAAGAATATGGATTGGTAGAACGAGATACAATAATTCCAATTGATAAAAAAGATTGGCAACCTTTGATTGATAATTTTAATATTGCTGAACCATTAGATTCTCAAAAATCGACGGTTTATTATTCTATTATTGTCAATACTAAAAATGAAGATAAAATAACAATTCAAGTTACTTCAGGCGATTCTTTTAGAGTAGAAAATGGTAAAACTTATGCTTTTGAAAAAGCAAGTATTGATATTTTAAACCAATATTATACAGAAGTTCCTTTTATGAAGTAAAGTTGTGTACTCCGAAGTTCTAACTTTGGAGTATGTGAAGAGTTTAAATCTTAGATTTTAAATTTTTCTGATTCATTGACAATTTGGGGAGTTATTCATGTTTCGTTGATATTTAAAAAAGTGATATGTTTACAATTTGAATCAAAATTATTAATACAAATGGACAAATTGTAAAAAAAATAGATTTAGGAAATAATGTAAATACAATACAAGAAACGATAGATTTATCGTCTATACCAAAAGGAAGTTATTACGTTTTAATTCGTTCAGAATCAGAACAAATCGGTAAAATGATTCTTGTCGATTGATTATTAAACGGCTTTATATTTGAATACCTTTGCCGTAATTAATAGTTAACAAAACAGTTAATAATTAAAAAATGAATCATATTTTATACGAAAAAGTAAACGGAGTCGGAAAAATCACTTTGAACCGACCAAAAGCATTTAATAGTTTCAATCGTGAAATGGCGTTTGAAGTACAAAATGCTTTAGATGATTGTGCAAATGACGACACGATTCGAGCAATTTATTTAACAGGAAACGGCAAAGCGTTTTGTGCTGGTCAAGACTTAAAAGAAGTAACAAATCCTGAAATCAATCCTGGTTTCAAAAAGATTTTGGAAGAACATTACAATCCGATTATTATGCGTTTACGCAATATCGAAAAGCCAATCGTTGCAGCTGTCAATGGCGTTGCTGCTGGTGCTGGTGCAAACATTGCGTTGGCTTGTGATATTGTCGTGGCTCACGAAAAAGTGAAATTTATTCAAGCCTTTTCGGCAATCGGTTTAGTTCCTGATAGTGGCGGAACATTCTTTTTGCCTCGCTTAGTTGGTTTTCAGAAAGCCTTGGCATTAGCGATGTTGGGTGACCGAGTTGGAGCGGTGGAAGCTGAACGTATTGGTATGATTTATAAGGTTTTACCAATAGAAACTTTCGCTGACGACTCTTTAGCTTTGGCAGAACGTTTGGCAAAAATGCCAACTCATGGTTTAGCTTTGACGAAGCGTTTGTTTAATCAAGCATTAAATAATGATTTGGAAACGCAACTAAATTTGGAAGGAAAACTCCAAGTTGAAGCATCAGAAACGGAGGATTATACAGAAGGTGTAAATGCGTTTTTGGAGAAACGAAAGCCAAATTTCAGAGGGAAATAGTAGAGGGTAAATGGTAGAGTGTATAGGGAAACCTTCTCTCTACCATTTACGCTATACTCTATACTAAAAAAATGAATGTAAGCATAATCGGTTCAGGTTCAATGGGCTCTGGAATCGCACAAGTCGCTGCGACGGCTAATTGTAAAGTCAAAGTCTTTGACACAAATCCTGACGTATTGGCGAAAGCCGATAAAAAACTACAAAAAATACTAAATCGTTTGATTGAAAAAGGTCGTATTGACGAAACTAAACAAGCGAGTATTTTAAAAAATATCACGTATATCAATGATATTACGGAAGTTGCGGATGCCGATTTGGTGATTGAAGCAATTATTGAAAACTTAGACATTAAGAAAAAGGTATTTAAGAATATCGAAAGTTTAGTTTCTAAGGAATGTATTTTGGCTTCAAACACGTCTTCCTTGTCGATTGCGTCGATTGCAGCAGCTTGTGAACATTCGGAACGAGTTGTTGGAATTCACTTTTTTAATCCTGCTCCGTTGATGAAATTGGTAGAAATTATTCCTGCTGTTCAGACTTCGGATGCTGTTTTGCGACAAGCAAAAAATATAATAGATTCTTGGGGAAAACTCACCGTTTTGGCGA
>JBGCFH010000213.1:0-16837 GCA_045106825.1 Saprospiraceae bacterium
AACCAAAAAAATAATTTTGTTAATGAAAAATCTGCGTGAATCTGCGAAATCTGCGTGAGATGATTGTTTTGCAAGGCAAAACGTAATATTTTCATTTTTAAGTTTAATATCAGCGAAACATGAATATTAATATCCAAAAAAATCAAATCCACTTCATTTGTTCTCAAAAACGATAAGGCTTCGGTTGCTAAATGACACTGACCAACAATTTTGATATACTCTACATCATTGACGTAAGTCAAAATAATATCGTGTGCTAAAGGTTCGTCGTCTATAATTAGTGTTTTCATTTTTTTGTTTTTAGATTTCCCACAGAGTTTACAGCGGTTTCTTCGTGTTTTCCGTGGGAAATAAATCAAAATAGTTTCAAAATAGTTTTATAAATATTCTCGTCATCAATTATTTCTAAACTATATTGATTTGGATAACGCAATGCTAATCGCTTTCGCAAATTGTCTAAACCGATTCCTTTTGGCTTATCGTTTTCATCTTCATAAGAATTTTCGCAAGTAAAAGTTAAGCCGTTTTGGTCACTTTCCAAATTGAGGTGCAAATAACAAGTATTTTCGGCAGGTTCAATACCGTGTTTAAAGGCATTTTCTACCAAAATTATAAACAATAACGGTGGAATTTTTATAGTTTCATCTTCCACATTTTGCGTAAACCGAAAGTCTAAATTCTTATGTAGACGAATCTGTTGTAACTCACAATAATCTTCGATATAATTAATTTCTTCTTCTAATTTTACCGATTCTTCCTTTCCTTTATAAATTACATATCGCATCAATTCTGACAATTGCAAAATAACTTCTGGTGTTGCCTCATCTTTTTTTAAACTCAAAGCGTAGAGATTATTTAAAGTATTAAAAAAGAAATGTGGATTGATTTGTTGTTTTAATAATGTGAGTTCTGCTTCCGACTTTTCCTTTTCTAACGTTGCGATTTCACCACCTTGCTTAAACCATTGAATCGCTAAAATAAATGGAATACTCACTAACATTTCGATAAATGGAAAAATAAAAAACATCCCATCAAATGCTCCTTGAGCAATAATCGGTGGCATTCCGAAGTATCGGAAAGAAGTAATCCACCAGGCCATTTGTGATGCAATCGGATAACCAATCAAAACGACAAACATAAAACTCAATATATAAACAACAACTCCTTTTTGCTTTAAAATCTTGTTAATCAGTATATAATGATTTATCCAATAAAATAAATAGTAGTTAAACATAATAGTAAAAAGCTGAACAGTTATTGAAAGCCATTTTACAAAAAACATTGGCAATTCACTAAATGAATTAATACCTTGACCATTTGAGGATAATTCTATCAAACTCAAAAATCCAGAGAAAAATCCTAAAAGAATTAATAATGTTTGTTCTAAAGTTAGCTTTTTAATACGTTTGATAAACTTAAATTCATACGTCCAATTTGTCCGTAAGTTCAATGCAATTTCTAATAAAAAGAAGGCTAAACTAATATAAAATAAAATATAAAATACGCCATCATCATTGTGATAAATAGCACTATGAAAGTCAAAAACACCTGTATTATTAATAAATGCTGGTATATCTGTCAATAACAAAATCAATGGATACTCAATAAAAACAATTGAGCTTATAATGTAAAATACTATTTTGGTAAATCGTTTTTGTAAATTATTTTAAAAAAAAGAAAAGAATAAAACTGGCGTAAAAACAGCCATTAACACTCCTAAAACTGGTACAAAAATCTCCCAACTTCGTTCGTGAGATTCTGTGGTAAAAATGACGGAAATTGCCCATATAATTAAGATATGAATCCAAAATACATGTTTGGAAAAGAAAGCAATCAAATTATCAAAAGTATTCGCTAATCGGTTCATGGTGAAAGTATTCATAATAATAAATTTCGTTTTTTTAGTTAATTACACTTACTGCTACGTTGTGCTTTGCAGCCAATGTTTTCGTATTTATAATACAATAATCACCAAAATTATTCGATAAGGAAAAATCAAATGGTCAACGGACAAAAAATAGTGATAAAACGGAATTTTTTAGATTTTTAATTAATAACTCATTTCTATTTAATGAATGATTGTAACAGCAAAAATCTTAATTATATCGTTATTAAGTTATAAAAATTTCTCCTTTAAAACCCAAATCAATACTACTTTAATTCTTTATTACTTACACATAAAATTTCTTAAAAATGAAAAAAATCCTTTACACACTTTTAGGCTTAATGGCATATTTTAACCTTGCGGCACAGCTTGTCGTTGATGCTGGAAATGATCATTATTATTGTGCAACTGATACTTCCTTTCAGTTAGGTGGAAATCCTACAATTACGGGCGGAACTCCACCTTATCAAATTACTTGGGAAACCACATTACAATATACGTCACTGTCTTTCACCGCTTCGTTTTTTTTAGATGATACAACGATTGCGAATCCAATATACACTTATGCGACATCCGAGCCGTTACATTTTTATTTGACCGTTTCAGATGCTAATGGAATGACCGCTTATGATACTGTTTCGATTTATCCTTCTTCGTTTTATTATCTTTTAGCAGATTGTATTGATTGGATAAATCAAGGTGATACGACAGGAATAAGTCCGCACGCTGGCGGAGGAATCGGAGAACTAACATATCAATGGACACCGAATATTAATATATCCGATGCGACATTGGCAAATCCTCAAGCTTGGCCCGATAGCTCGACCGTTTATCATTGTATCATTACCGATTCAATCGGTTGTATTGCAACTGGAAGTTGTAGAATATGGGTTTTTCCTACCAATACGATGAACCAAAAAACACTTTCTACAAAGGTTTATCCGAATCCAACGAAAGGGATTTTAACCATAGAAGGACAACAAATCAATCAAGTAACGATTTCGGATATTACAGGAAAAACAGTTTGGTTTGATGATAATTTTGATGGAAGCACCTTAGATGTTTCTTTTTTGGATAATGGTTTGTACTTTTTGAAATTGCAAAATTTGGAAGGAACAACTGGTATTTATAAGATTATGCGCCAATAGTTGTTTGAATGACGTTTACTTTGTTAGTAAACGTCATTTATAATTCCCTAAAATACTGTTAAAAACAACCATTTATTACTTATGAATTTTGCAATTTCATTTATTTTTAACTTCACTTCAATCAACAGCTATTCTCGGGGAATTTTTCAAAGAACCAAACTTTTAATATATCAAATTGTGATTCTTTTGTGATTCAAATTATTTCTATGAGAAAGCTCTTTTTCTTTATGATTCTTACTCACTGACTAAGAGTTTTTTAGTGTAAACATTTCCGTTATTAGATGTTACACGGACAACATACTCTGCTGCAGGTAACATACTTTTTTCGAGGCGTAATCGCTGACCAGACAAATTATTGAATGATACTACTCGAATACCCAACATTGAATAAATTTCAACTTCTTGCAATTCTTCCTCATCAGTATCTAAGATAATAAAAGCATATTCCGTCATTGGATTTGGACAAATATCCAATTCACCTGGTTCTAATGCACCTGTTTTATCAATAGTATTGATAACTGTATTCGTAATATCAGTCATATTATTTGAAATAATCTGTGCTTGATTCTTGATTTCTGTACCAACTACTAAATCTGATTGAGGTTTGATATCGAATGTAATAAAACCATGTGTTTCATCTCCATAGATTGTATTCGCTAAATCTGTATTTTCAAATTCCCAAATCAACAATCGCCCGTCGATTCTATACAAATGTGGATGACTGGTTTTTATATTTTCTAATGTCGTTATATCCAATTCTTTTGGTAATTCATTTTTTACAATAACTTTATCAACTAAACCATTTTGGAGATTTTGAAAGTTAATCGTATAAGTCAATATTTCATCATTATCAATTTGTCCTTCAGGTGATACTTGCATATTATTTGCATCAATGAAACTTACAATATTTGCATTATTCGCAATATTATTGCTTGAGTTACAATCGGATAATGTATTGTCTAAAACGGTTGCTGTTATGGATAAGTAATCTCCGTCAATTGCTGTTGTTGCAATAGAATCTTCTATATAAATCGTAAAATGTTGAGCCGTTTCGATTCCACCTAAATTCCAGGTATAAGTTGTTCCTTCTTTCGAATGCCAAGGTAATGAAGCCCAAAATGGTAAAATATCTTGATCAAAATCGACTTTTAAAATTACATCTGTTGCTGTTTGAAGCCCATAATTTCCAATTGTAATAATATATTGATTACGTTCACCGATGTACAAGTTATTCGTCTGTAAATCAACGTATAAATCAGGATTTTGACAGATTGCTGTATCTGCAAAATTGTATCCACAATATTGTTCATTAACCGCCATAACATTGACATTATGAGCCGTAATAGCACAACTTTTTTCCCATTCTGCACTATCAATTGCGGTGATCGTGTAGTTACCTATTGCTAAGTCAAATTCGTATTCACCATTTTGATTTGTATAAGTCGTAACGTTGCCAGGTTGTGCAACGACTGCGATGTTAGAAATTCCCATTTCGCTATCATCATTCTGACAATTTCTATTCAAATCATTATAAACAACACCACAAACTTTGGATGTATTTGGTTCTATATACAATAACGAATTATTTGTAATAGGAATATTAGTAAAAATTTCTTCCAGTCCAGAAGCCCAATTAATCACTACGCTATCAACTTGAGTTGCAGCACCTAAACCGAAAATAACTCGAATATCATTTTGTCCACCGATTCCACCGCCAGTTAATGATGATAATTCACGCATTTGCCAAATCGAACTACCATTGATTGTAGTTAGAATTTTGATTCTTGAACCCAAAGCTGTTCCATTTGAAATCGTTCCTTGAAGTGTGAATGAAATACTATTATTACAAGTTCCAAACTCATTGATATACAATTCATTTTCATCTGAATCATGATTTGCTACATGCAAATCTAAATCATTATCATTATCAATATCAGCGACAGCAATTCCAAATGATTCACCAAAAAGATTCGTAATTGCATTATCAATAGCCGTAAAAGTTCCATCTCCATTATTGATATAATACTCATTTTGACTATTTGAATCATTCGTTATGATAAGGTCAAGGTCGCCATCATTATCAAAATCTGCCCAAGCAGAACCATGAGAATGACCAGCAGTTGTTGTGACAATACTATTTGTAATTTTTGTGAATGTTCCGTCACCATTATTTTGGTATAAAAAATTAAACTCACCACTTGCATTCGCTACAAACAAATCCAAATCTAAATCATTGTCATAATCGCCCCAAGAAGCACCAGTTGATTCGCCACCATCATTCACAATATCGCCAGTTGTGATTTTTGTGAATGTTCCGTTACCATTATTTTTATACAAGAAGTTGTTGTGATTATTCGTATTTGGTACAAAAACATCTTGATCGCCATCATTGTCATAATCGCCCCAAACTGCACTTACCGAATAAGCAGCATCCGTTGTTAAACCTGAATTTAGAGTTTCTGTAAACGTTCCATTTCCATTATTGTGATACAATCTATTAACACCAATATGTAAATATTCGGTGACAAACATATCTAAGAATCCATCATTATCATAATCAACCCAAGTCGCACCATGAGAAAAACCTAAATAGCTGACAATCGGATCATTTATAATTTTTGTAAATATTCCATTTCCATCATTTCTATACAAAAAATTATTGTAACCAAAAGTGTTAGAAACGAACAAGTCTAAATCATTATCATTATCATAATCTCCCCAAACGCCAGAGGTCGATTCCGCTGTATCCAATAAAATTGCATTGCCAGAAGTTACTTCTGTAAATGTTCCATCACCATTATTATGATACAATTGATTAGGTGTCAGCGAATCATAATTTGCTACAAAAAAATCAATAAATCCATCATTATCATAATCTCCAAAAGCCGTTGACCAGCTATTATATTGTTGATTGATACCATAATTAATATTATTCACTTTCGTAAAAAGTGTTGTATCGAAAGCGATAGAATCATTTGGAAAAGTAGAATTACAATTAACTTGTGCGTTAATTATTAGAAAACTGAATAAAAATATAGTGGTGTAAATAGTGCGAGTCATAGTAATTGTATTTATTTTGCTGTTTCTGTGTACTCAAATTTTAATGTCCAATTATTATTCCGCATCATAAAACACTGATAATCAAACATTTAAAAACACAAATTAATTACAAAAATCCCATTATAAAAAAATATCTATAATTTGGAATTATTCCACAAATAAAAAAGCCGATGATTTTTACATCATCAGCTTTCAAAAAATTTTTAACAAAAATCGAATTTCCGTCAATTGTTATTATTCACTAACTAAAAGTTTTCCGGTATAAAATGTTCCTTTGTTGGATATTACTTTTACAACGTAGTAACCTTGTCTCAAGTCACCTTTTTCAATCATTACTCTTGTTCCTTTTAAGCTATTCATTGATAATACTTGACGACCTAACATGGTGTAAATTTCGATAGATTGAATTTCTTCTTCGTTGAGCTCTAACTGACGAGGTACGATACGGAATGTCGTGAAGCTGGTCATTGGATTTGGATAAATCGCTAAGTCACCTGGTTTCACATCATCGTTTGGTTCTCCGATGGTATTGATTACGGTATTTGTAATAATTGGATCAGCGAAGTCAAAGAAGATAGCAGCTTTGTTTGCGATTTCTGTTCCGTCTTTTAAGTCTGCTTGTGGCGTGATTTTGAAGGTAACAAAACCGTGAGATTCAGGTTCGTTTGTAGTCGAATCCAATAAGTTGATATTGTTGAACTCCCAAACTAAGGTGCGTTCTCCTTCGATTCTAAACTGATAAGGATGACTTGCTACGCCTCGTACTAAGGTTGACATATCTAATCCTTCTGGTAATTCGTCACGTAATACGACTCTGTTTACTAAGTCATTACCTACGTTTTGGAAACGAATTCTGTAGGTTAACTCTTGATCTACTGGAATGAAGCCTTCTGGATTCACTAAAATATCATTTGGATCTATCGCACCGACTGCTAAGTTAATATCAGTTTCGATATTGTTTGTTACATCACAATCGTTTGCGGTACTTCCGTTTTCTTCGATTGTACCTAACACAGCGATGTTGTCGCCAATCGTTGCAGAAGCAGCTACTGAATCTTCTACATAAATTGTAAATTCTTGACCAATTGCGATTGTACCGATATTCCAAGTATATTCTGTTCCTGTTACATTATCCCAAGGTAAAGATGCTGATAAAGGAATGATATCTGAACCAAAGTCTACTTTGATACTCGCATTTGTAGCATCGACTGCACCATTATTACCAAAAGTAATGGCATACAGATTTTCAAATCCGACACGTAAAGCTGTTGTTGATAAATCAATGTATAAATCAGGATTTGGACATGATGTTGTGTTTGCAAAATCGTTTCCACAATATTGTTGACCAATACTTACAACATTGATAGTGTAAGAAGTGGAACAACTTGCTGTCCAAACATTCGTATTTGTTTGTGTAACGGTATATACTCCTGGTGCTAAGTTGAATGAATAATCACCAAACTCATCTGTATACGCTTTGATATTGCCAGGTTGTGCGACTAATTCGATTCCTTCTAATCCATTGTCATTACCATTATAACTACAGTCTGTATTATCATCAAAGTAAACTGTTCCACAAACCTTTGCACCGTTTTGTTCTACGATTTGAGTACAAAGACAAGTGTTTACTGCAACTGGTCCTAATTTTTGAACAAAACCAGAAGCCCATTCTACATAAACGGAATCAATTTGTGCTGCATCACCCACTCCAAACATTATTTTTGAGTCGTTTTGTCCACCTAATCCACCACCTGAAAGTGATGCTAACTCCCGCATTTGCCAAGTCGGCGTTCCGTCGATAGTTGCTAAGATTTTTACTTTTGCACCATATGCTAATTTATTTGAAGATGTTCCTACTAAAGTGAAACAAACTTTTTTATTACATCCTGATAAATTATTTAGGTACATAAAGTTGGCTTCGTCAATAATATTCGAAACATGTAAATCTAAATCACAATCGTTATCAATATCTGCCAAAGCGATACCAAATGATTTTCCTGCACCTTGTGTTACCTCATTATTTAATGCTGTAAATGTTCCGTCACCATTATTTAAGAACATATTATTGTTCTCGCTTTGGTCATTACTTACCATTAAGTCTATATGACCATCATTATCCATATCTCCCCAAGTAGAACCATGTGAATGTCCACCATTTAGAGTAATTGCACTATTTGTAATTTTGGTGAATGTTCCGTCACCATTGTTTTCATATAGGAAGTTACTTTGTCCACCTGCATTTGATACGAATAAATCTAAATCTAAATCATTATCATAATCTGCCCAAGAAGCACCAGTTGATTTTCCACCATCGTTTACAACAACACCAGAAGTAACTTTTGTAAATGTTCCGTCACCATTGTTACGATACAAGAAGTTATTTTCATCATTTGTATTTGTTACAAATAAATCTTGATCTTTATCATTGTCATAATCTCCCCAAACTGCACTTACTGAAGACCCAGCATCGGTTACTAAAGGAGAACTTTCTACTTCTGTAAATGTTCCATCACCATTATTATGGTATAATTTGTTGAAACGTGTTGAGAAGAAGTCTGCAATAAACATATCTAAAAACCCATCATTGTCGTAATCTGCCCAAGCTGAACCATGTGAATAACCTTCATAATTTACAATCGGATCATTTTGAATAGATACGAAAGTTCCATTTCCTTCATTTCTATATAAGAAGTTTCCGAAACCAATATTATTAGAAACAAATAAATCAATATCGCCATCATTGTCATAATCACCCCAAACACCAGAAGTTGAAGGGCCTAAATCTGTAACTATCGGATTACTTTGGTCTGTTACTTTCGTAAATGTTCCATCACCATTATTATGATATAAGAAACTTACACTATCTATTTGATAATTTGGTACAAACATATCCACATATCCATCACCGTCATAATCACCAAATGCTGTCGCACGAGTATCTTGAAAATCATTATCTAATCCAATATTATCTACTTTTGTAATCGTTGGATTAACGAAAGCAGGAGCAGTCAATGTGATTGATTCTGTTCCTGTTGTTCCATTTGCATCAGTTACTGTTACGTTGAAAACACCAGTTGTGATATTTGTTAAATCTTCTGTTGTTGCACCATTTGACCAATTGTATGTATACGGTGAAACACCTCCTGATATATTAATATCAATAGAACCATCAGCAGTTAAAGCACATGAAGGATCAATGGAAATATAAGTAACATCTACACTTGGAGGACAACCTAAAAAACCACCATTTTGAGTGCCATCAGTGTAATTATTATTGATTGCATCTACAGCACTATTTAAAGTAGAACGGCTATAAGATGAAGCACAACCACCAAGAGCTAAATTTGCTTCTACTAATAACTGTTGAACTGTCCAACCCGAGAATGTTCCACTTTGAATAATTAAATCTTTTAAACTGTAAGATGAAGAACCAAAGTTAGCATCATAATTATCAAACCCAACAGAAAGTGTCAAAGCTGTAAGATTTCCTGTAAATGCTCCTTTCTTTGAGGTAGGATTTACAGAACTTGAAGTAAGTGCTTTTGATGGACCACCAGACGGTAAAAAGTCTGTAACTGCTTGTGCTGTTGTCAATGTCAATGTGTTACCACAACCAATGACTAATCCATTTGGAAACGCATTTGCAAAATTAGCGTGTAAATAAACACCAGGATTATTCCCGTTTGGTTTTGCTCCCCAACCACCTTGTGTTTGTGTTCTGAAACCAGGACATTGTGCTTGAACACTTACAATTGACATAGTAAATAATGCTATTGTCAATAATAAACTTAATTGCTTTTTGCCTTTAAGAATAAAATTAAATCGTTTTTGTTTGTTTGTTTGTTTCATGTTTATAATATATCTTTTTGTATTTATAGGATTCATCGGTGTTACTTTTAGAGTGATTTATTTTTTGGTAAAACTTAATTATCGATATTGTACTAATAGCTTTAATATAATGTTACAAATAAGTTTATAATATGATATATATAATTTAGTGTAATTTGTATTTTATTTATTAAAAATGAAAAAACATTAGCTTCTTCATTCTTGTATTAATTGTAGTTTCAATCTGTGCGCCTTTTTTTATTTATTTAATTATCAGACTTTTATTAATTGCAAAACATTTAATATGTTCTTTATTTTGGAAATAATCCCAAAATAAAGCATCGATAATCTTTTTGATTATCGATGCTTTTAAAATTACCAAGACAAAACTATTTGTCAACTATTTTTATTTATTCACTAAAAGTTTTCCTGTATAAAGGATTCCTTTGTTTGATTTCACTTGTACGATGTAATAACCTGCTGTTAATTCACCTCTTTCGATAGTTACTCTTGTGCCAGTTAAGCTATTCAATTCCATTATTTTTACACCTAATGTTGTAAATATTTCAATTGATTGAATCTCTTCTTCTAACAAATCAACTTGACGAGGTACGATACGAATTGTCGTATAACCATTCATCGGATTCGGGAAGATTGCCATATCACCTGGTTTTACATCTGCAGGTTCACCGATTGTATTGATGACCGTATTTGTAATAATTGGTGCAGAATTATCGAAGAAAATTGCCGCTTTATTTGGTAATTCTGTTCCGTCTGTTAAGTCCACATTTGGTGTGATTTTGAATGTTGCAAAACCATGAGATTCCGCTTCATTTGAGGTAGAATCAGGTAAATTGATATTATCAAACTCCCAAACTAACGTGCGTTCTCCTTCAATTCTAAACTGATAAGGATGACTTGCTGCACCTCTTACTAAAGTCGATAAATCTAAACCTTCCGGTAATTCATCACGTAAGATGACACGATTCACTAAGTCATTACCAACGTTTTGGAAACGAATCTTGTACGTCAATTCTTGATCAACTGCAATGAATCCTTCTGGAGAAACCAAAATATCATTTGGATCAATCGCACCAACTGCTTCATTCACGTCTGTAGCAATATTATCTGTTCCATCACAATCATCGTTTGCATTTCCATTATCTGAAATTGTACCGATAACTGTCAAGAAGTCACCAATTGTTGCTGATGTTGATACAGAATCTTCTACATAGATTGTAAACTCTTGTCCAATTTCTACACTTCCAATATTCCAAGTATATTCAGTTCCTACTTTAGAATCCCAAGGTAAAGACGCTGATAACGGAAGAATATATTGACCGAAATCTACCTTAATAATTGCATTATTTGCGGCTTCTGTTCCATCATTACCAAATGTAATCGCATACAAGTTTTCAAATCCTACACGTAACGCTGTTGTTGCTAACTCAATAAATAAATCAGGACTTTGACAAGCTGCAGTATCAGCGAAGTCATTACCACAATATTGTTGTCCGATAGTTAAGACATTAAGTGTATAAGATGTTGAAGCACAGCTTTTCGCCCAAGCTGCATTATCCTCTTGTGTTATCGTATAAGTTCCTGGTGCTAAATTAAATTTATACTCACCATTTTCATCTGTATAAGTTTGACGATTATTTGGAGCAACTTTTACTAACATATTTGGGATTCCGTCTTCGTTTGCATCTTTTACACAATTACCATTTGCATCATTATAAACAGTACCACAAACTTCTGAACCATCTTGCTCTGTGATAGTCCAACAAGTATCGACTGCCATTGCACCAAATTTTTGAACAATACCTGATGACCAAGTAATCACCATCGAATCAATCTGAGCAGCATCTGCTAAACCGATTAAAGTTCTTTGGTCATTTTGTCCACCGATTCCACCACCAGTTAATGCTGTTAATTCACGCATTTGCCATCTTTGAACACCATCAATTGTTGCTAAAACTTTTACTCTTGAACCATAAGCACTTCTGTTTGAAGTTGTTCCTACAAATGTGAAACAAGCTTTTGAAGAACATTTTCCACGTTCATTTAAGTATAAGAAGTTATCTTCATCATCGTGATTAGAAATATGTAAATCTAAATCGAAATCATTGTCAACATCAGCCCAAGCTGCACCAAATGATTTTCCTCCATCTTGTGTTATCACATTTCCGATTGCAGTGAATGTTCCATCTCCATTATTAGCATACAAGAAGTTATCTTCGTCTGCATCATTCGTAACTAATAAGTCAATATCACCATCGTTATCGTAATCTGCCCAAGATGAACCGTGAGAGTTTCCGCCACTTGTCGATATAATACTATTTGTAATTTTAGTAAATGTTCCATCACCATTGTTTTGATACAAGAAGTTGTTTTGTCCACCTGCATTGGCTACGAATAAATCCAAATCACAATCGTTGTCATAATCGCCCCAAGATGCACCAACTGATTTTCCACCATCATTTACAATATCACCAACAGTAACTTTTGTAAACTGTCCGTTACCTTCATTTTTATATAAAAAGTTATTTTCGTCATTTGTATTTGGAACAAATAAATCTTGATCGCCATCATCATCATAATCGCCCCAAGCTGCACTTACGGAGAATGATGCGTCTGTTACAACTGGTGAACTTGTCACTTCTTCGAATGTTCCATCACCATTACCATGGTATAATTTATTAAATCTTGTTGAGAAATAATCCGCAACAAACATATCTAAATGTCCATCGTTGTCATAATCTGCCCAAGAAGCACCATGAGAATAACCTGTATAATTTACAATCGGATCATTTTGAATTGCTACAAATGTTCCATTTCCTTCATTTCTGTATAATGAATTAGTAAATCCAATATTGTTAGAAACAAATAAATCCAAATCACCATCATTGTCATAATCGCCCCAAACTGCTGAAGTTGAAGAAGCCATATCGGTTACAATCGGATTATTTGCATCCGTTACTTTCGTAAATGTTCCATCACCATTATTATGGTATAATTGATTCAGACCATTAATCGCATAATTTACTAAGAATAAATCAACAAATCCATCATTATCATAATCACCAAATGAAGTTGCCCAATTATCTTCACTTCCCGCCAAACCAACGGTTGCATTATCTGCTTTTGTAAAGACTGAGTTCGGATCGTAAGCCAATGAAACACTTGGCAACTCTAAACCGCAAGGTCTATATCCACCAACTGTAATCTGTGCAAAATCACCAGCTTTGAAGTTTGGATTCATGTATAAATTGAAACGTAATTTCACACGATTTTTTGAAGTATTCGTGATACCAACCAAACCATCAGCACCAATTTCTGCATCCAAATCGGTTGCTGTAATATTATAAGTTGTTCCGTTTAATGTCGGATTTGCTATTGCAATATAACTTGAACCATAAGGATATTGAACCATTGTAGAATCTGCTTCAAGCGTCAAGCTACCGTTTCCAGGTACATCAATATTGACAAATAAATCTTTTACATACGCCAATTTAGAACTTAACATATCAATCTCAACAGTTACACGAGGTTCACAAGGATCATTTGGCGTTGAGCCAACAATACGAACTTGCAATTGTGACGGTTGAGGATTAATATATAATGGATACGTTTCATAACCACATGAAGTTCCTAAACTTGTCGGATAAGCATCACAATCATAACCTGCAAATACATCTAATTGATCTAAATTACATTGATTATAACTTGCCTTAATTTTGTATGTTTTTGTTTGATTTCTATTAATATTTCCTAATTCATAAATACCATTATTAGAAGGAATTAGATTATTGTTATTATCTCTCACTTCCAAAACAGTAATTGTATTACTACCAAATGCTAAGAAAGCATTTTCTGTAAAAGCTATTGTCGGTTTCACTTTTACTGTCCATTCTACAGTCGGTTCGATTCCGTCAACCGTTTGTTGAGTAGAAGATAGTGACATTACTGCACGTTTGTAACGAACTTTATCAGGAATATGTGATGCTACAATATCACCAGTTTCCATTCCACCCAAAAAGTCACTTTCATTAAAGTTATATGTCCAATTTACATCTTCATAAGTATTCTGTGGTATAGAACAAATCGCTCTTAATGTCACACGGAAATAGCCATAAAATCCATCATCACTATAATTAATATCACCACCATTTCCATCATAATGTTGTGCCAAATCATACGTATAAATACTTCCACCATTTCCAATTGGTGTAATATTACTTGGTATCAAATCGTTGTTTGTAGCTTGCCAGTGTTGCTGATTTGTATATTTTGTTGAATACTGATAGAAACGTCCTCTTACAATAGAATAACCTTCAGGAATTTCAACTTTTACATTTTTCAAATGTCCCCAGTTTCTATATTCTGAAGGGAATAAATTATTGAAAGTCGCACCACTTCCAACTTGAAGTTTGTAATATTGTGTAAGATTCTTCTCACATCTATCCAAAGTTGTTGCTGTTGAGTTATAATTTTCCCACTTATAACCTATCAATGTAAATCGTCCATTCCAATCATCACAAGAATACTTATCATTATTTGAAGTTGGATTTTGCACATCACTTAAATAAAACTCATTTTCGGTTATTAAAATAGAAGAAGTCGATGCACCGATATTATCAAACACTTTATAAATACCAACTAATGTAACTTGATCACCATCTTCATACACAAAACCATTAAAATCACTATAACCTAATGCTGCTAATGCTGCTGGACTATAGTCAAATTCTATTTCACGTTTTCCAAAAACGCCCGTAGAAAGTAATACATTTGTAAACGGTACATTATCACAAGTCAATGTTTGACCTGTACTTTGGTCAAAGACAGTTACTCTTGCACCGATTGCATTGATAAAATTCCCTCTTGGCATTTTTGTATAAGCATAACCATATTGCCAGTTAGGATGTGTTACATCAGTATGAACCGTTCCTGTAAAGGTTGTTTCAAAAGTATCAGAAACCATCATTCTATCCAGTTCAATGACATTCATATTCAATGAACCTGAAGCATCCGCAACTCCATCTTGATTATTATCTGGTAAGCCAAAACTTGTACGAGCAATCGCAAAACCATTGAAACCCATTCCGATACAATTCGCACCTGGACAATGCATTTGTGTTGCTGTCGAAACCAGACAAGTCAATGGAATTTCAGAAGCAGGAGAACACAAGCTATCCATTACAAAAGATAACTGCATATCAACGGCTAACAATGCTGAACCTTGTCCACAGTTTCCAGTCAAATCTAATTGAAACTCTGAGTTCAAATAATCAAAAGGTGCAGGAAGTGGATAATGTGCTTCTAAAACACCATTGTTATAAACTACATTATCTGGTGTCCACATTGTATTTCCTCCAGCATATCTCAAATCACTATTATTACCTGACCAAGTTAAACCATTCGGAATCGTAAACTTTACAGCGAAATAAGGATTATCGCCTTCTTCTGGCATATCAAAAGTCGCTCCTGTCAAGCGGAAAGAAAACTCACCTGTTTGACCATCATATAAATCTGTTGGATATTCAGCAAAAACAGAAAATTCTTTATCTTTCGGTTTTTGACCAGTTTGATTATTTTTGTTGTAGTTATTCTGATAACACATGTCTGTATAAGACACTTTGTAATCCCAACCAATCAAATCCACACGATTACAGCTCGTAATATTATCACAAGTATGACTATTCCAAGAAATAAACATAGAATCACCTGGTTGTAAAACTGGTAAATCTAAAATAAATTTTCCTACCGGATTACTACCTAAACAAGCCAAATCACCTGTATTTGTAGTAACTTGTGTTGAGGTCGGAACGATTGAAGTCAATGTTCCATTTGTACCTATTTTATATTGAATACTATTTTCATCAATTCGTGAAAAAACACCTAAATCATAACCATTATTTTTTGTTTGGTAAGCCTGAACTTCCAATTCATTCGCAGGACCAGAACCAGTATTTACTAACAAAATCGTTTGAACATCAGGCGTATTTACATCTAAACAAGTATTAAAAGTCGGAATTGCTGTTGTTTTAATATTCGGTGCATACAATGATACATTTGTAAAAGGATATTTACTATTACTACTTGTTGTTTGTCCATCACAGCCCCAAGTTGCATACAAATGTGATTGTGCATCAACACAACCAGTTGCTAAAACAGTTTCTGTAATAATAACTGTTTCATTCAAATCAAACCAACCATCGCCATTTCCAATTGTTGTAAAATCAGCAGCAGTCAATGTAATTTTACTTCCTGTTGCATTCAATGTACCTTTATCAGTCGCAATTGTTTTTACTTTTGTACTATCATAAATATCATGTAAATCCAATGTATTAATTCGACCAAATCCACCATTTACAATTTTCACTTGACGAATATAAGAACCTCCAACAAATACATTTTTTGTCATTGGTGTAACTTGTGTAATCGACAATGCTGCAAATAAAATATTATAAGGATCGGAATCTTCCGTTAGTGAACCACTATTATAATTCACCGTCATTGTATTACGAAATATATTTCCTGCATTTTGATAAGCCATTGCATCAAAACCTGCAACTGCATCGAATGTCATCGAAACCGTACTGTCTTTTGGTAGATTTCCGATATTCAAATCAATTGAACCTAAATTAGAAATATTCGCTTCTGTAACTCCGTAAGAAGTAGAAACTGTCGTTTCAGAAACTGTTCCAGCAACGTAAGTAATGCCTTGTGGAAATGCAATGTTTAATGTAATTCCTGTAAGCGGAGCATTTGCATCATTTGTTATATCAATTGTAAATGCTTTTGCTTCTTCACAAACTGTTAACTCCGTAGTAACACTTGATGCAATCGAAACATCTTGTGCAGTTACTGTACTAAACAGTCCAATGAGTAAGAGAAAAATCAGATTTATTCG
>JBGCFH010000214.1:0-10040 GCA_045106825.1 Saprospiraceae bacterium
CTTTATGATTTTACGTGGTTTTGAATATTTTGATGCTAAGTAACGGCCCCGAGTCCTCGGGGCTGCCGAAAATATCACAAACTCATACGGCAGCTAAAGCAGCCGCTACTGTAAACCACATAGAATCATAAAGAGCCTTAATTTTTAAAATGGAGAATTGCTGTACCATCATAACAGATTTCATTTTTTTATAATTTTCATCGAAAACCACAATTTTTTTCAGCGAATCAATAAATTTTTGGTTCATTGATAATTTTTGTCAAAAGCAAAAATTATTGTTTTACGTAGCGGCTGTCTTTAGCTGCCGTAAACAATTTCAAACAAATACGGCAGCTAAAGACAGCCGCTACTGGCAAAAATTGTCAAACAACCTAAATTTTTAATAAACTCTTTTGCCACGTTTGAGCCATTTTGCCCATTCTTTGTTGTAAGTATGTACTCTTGTTGTCGTTTGTCCTTTACTATTCACCACTTTATTTCCTTGGTTTACCCATTCAAAAATACTTCCGTGTAGATTATATACGTTTTTATAACCTGCTTTACGCAATTTTTGAACAACCTTTCCACTACGATAACCGACCGTACAATAAATCACAATAGTAGAAGATTTTGGAATATGTTTGACACTTGATAATTTAAAGTTGTCATAACCGACTTGTTTTGCTTTTGGTAAATGACTTACATTATACTCTTTCACTTCACGAGCATCTAAAAGGTAGACTTTTCCATTCTTTTGTTTGGCTTTCAGTTCCGAAATTGTGATTGTTGGTACATTAAAATCAATTAATTTGTCCAACATTTTATCAAATTCCGCATCTTTGCTCTGTGAAAATGCCAAACTAACTATTAATACACTAACTATTATTAAAAAAAGGCGTTTCATATATTTTTAAAGTAATTAATACAGGTATAAAGTATAAGTTATGAAGTATAATTGAATTACTTCATAATTTATACTTCATACTTTATACCTAAATTTCATGTTTAAATATTTTTCTATTATTAGTATAACGCTGATTTTGATGACAAGTTGTACAGGAAAGACTACGGAGAATCAGCCTACTAACATGCCTGAACAAACCAGCGAGCCTCAAGTACAAGAACACCAAAAAACGAGTGAAGTTAATTATGCTGATGTGACCTTTATTACATTAGACTCAAAAGAAGTCAAATTAGGGGATTACAAAGGCAAACGAATTTTATTAAATCTTTGGGCAACTTGGTGTGGTCCTTGCATCAAGGAAATGCCAAGTCTAAATCGTGCGTACAATATCTTAAAAGAAGAAAATTACGTATTTTTAGTTGCATCCAACGAAAAAATCAAAAAGATAAAAGGCTTTGCTGATAATACGGAGTTTGATTTTCCAATCGTCAAAGCTGATGATATGTTCCGACCATTCAGTGTTCAAGTCATTCCTACAACAATAATTTTTGATACCGCAGGAAACTTAGAAACTACTATAACAGGCGGAAGAGAATGGGACGAAGAAAGCGTTTTAAAACAGTTAAGAGCAGTAAAATAAGTAGATTACAAAAAAGGAACAATAAAAAAGCCGCTTCAAATCAATGAAGCGGCTCAATCTGATTTTATGAAACCAGTTTACTGTTTACTTACTATTCTTTAATAATAGTACGAATTATATTGTTCGTGTCAGACTGTAATCTTACGAAGTAACTTCCTGATGGTAAATTATTTAAGTCAACCTTAAATTGATTTTCACCTTGAATCGCAGTTACTGCTTTTGTTACAACTGTACGACCTGTTACATCTGTTACTGTTATTGTCATTTCTTCATTCGCTGTCGCTGAATATTGAACAGTCAAACGATCTTGTACTGGTACAGGATATAAAGCAACGCTATTATTTCCACCTTTACGCTTCACGATAACAATTCTACTATTTTCAGAATTACCATCAAAATCAACTTGAAGTAAACGGTAATAACTTACTGTTGCAGGTGTTTCATCTACAAAGTTGTAGTTAGAAACATTTACTATTGTTCCATTACCTTCTACTTGTCCGATTGTTTCAAAATCAACACCATTTGTAGAACGCTGTACATCGAAGTATGCGTTGTTTTCTTCAGTTGCAGTTTCCCATGCTAATACGTTGGTTTTACCTTCTTCTTGTGCTGTGAATGTTGTCATTTCTACTGGTAAAGCATTTTGATCTGTATTAAATGCTAATGCCAGTGGAGAACCGAACATTGGTCCACCTGAGCCATTATCACGATAATTAATTCCTTTATCACCTGCTGCATTTTCAATACCAATTAAAGCATCTCCATATAAAGTTGAACTATTATTAGAGTCACCTACATCATCCGCAGTACTTAAAAGATCATTATATTGTATTTTAACTAATCCATCTGGATAAAGAATAATTTGGAAGCTAATGGTTTCTGCTTGATCATTATAATCAATCACCTCTAACCATGTTACGACAAAATGAGTCGCATCACCACCATAGTAAATTTTACCGTTTGTACCATCATCTAAATCTGCGTAACAACCTGCGATAAAACTTTCAGGTCCATCTGTGCTTGGAATAGTAAACGCAGCCGTACCACCAGTATAAGCCGTACCAAAAGCCAAAAGTCCATTCGTTGAGATAAAAGCATTTGAAGTTCTATAAATACTTCCATAGAATGTAAAATCAAATCCAATATCAGGAATAGTAAAGTAACCATCATCGTCAGAACCTGACCAAGAAGTAATCTCCGTATGTGCTGCACCTACAGGGTCAATCCAACCATAAGTCGGTTGTGTCATCAAACCATTTCCTGCTGCTAAAGAGTTAGCGAAGTAATAACCGCCAGAGTTCATTTGATTTGGATCTGTTCCATCTGCACCACCACCGAAGTTCGGATTTGCTTGTGTTGTAAATTCGTAAGTATTACAAGTTGCTGAAGTTGTACCGTTTGCATTGTATGCTTTTACAGATACATAGTATTGTGTTGCATAACTCAATCCTGATGCTGCATAAGAAGTTGAACTTCCATTGTCATGTGCATTCAAAATATCCGTTCCGCCTGCTGTTGTTCCGATACTAACCATATAGCCTGTTGCACCTGTGTAACTTGACCATGAAATAGTTGGTGCAAGTATAGCTGATGTAGAACCATTTGTAGGAGAAGTTGGCGTAATACAACCATCTTTTGTCATAAATGTTGTTTCAGAACAACCTGCTGCGTCTCCATTTCCATTATATGCGATTAAATTCACATAATAGGTTGTATTATAATTGAAGTCAGCTGGCGGATTATAACTTGTTACGTTTCCTAAATCGTCATCATTTAAAATATCCGTTCCACCTGTTGTTGTACCAATTGATAAACGGTAACCTGTTGCGTCAATATTTGCTGCCCAACTAAGGTTAGTTGTAATGTCAGCATCTGTAGAAGCATCAGCAGGTGTTGCTAATTCACTACAGTTTGGATTAATAGGAATCGCTTCCCAAATAACATCATCTAAATTCACATAACTATAAGTAGAACTCAATACCCGACGAACAGCAATATAAGTATCAGCACCAGCATAACCTGAAAAGTCAACAGTATATTCAGCATAAGTCGTATTCAAATCAACTGATTCAAGTGATGTAAAAGTACTGCCATCTGTAGGATCGGTAATTGTTCCGACTTCTATATCCTGTGTTGATGTACTGTTTCTTGCATAAAAACGAAGGCGATGTGTACCTGCGTTTAAGTTTGATAATACTGGTGAAACAATAATTACATTTCCACTATTAGAACTGAAATTATACATAGATAAACTATTCGAACCTGAATTCGCAGTAGTCGCTCTTACGTCAGCATAAGCAGAAGCTGATGCACCGCCATCTATCAATTCTGTCCAACAATCAGGTACAGCAGCTACAGCTGTTGCATCAAAGTCTTCAGAAAAATCTGTTGCGGCTATACAAAGTGTCGTAAAGTAATGAGGACCAACCCATTCACTGGTATCTCCTACGCCGCAAACTGCACGCACATAAAATTCATAGTCTGTATTATCCGTTAAACCTGTTATATTCTCAGAAGTAGAAGATGCTACGACACCAAAAGTTATTGGTGTTCCTGTTCCTGCAGCTTGTACTTTTAAATCCCAAGCAGTAGCACTACCCGTTTCTGTCCAACCTAAAGTCGCACTTGTTGTTGTAATCGTTCCTGATGTTAAACTCTCTGGTTTCGGGCAAGATGGAATTTCTTCTACTACAAAAACTCCAGCATGAAAATCATAATCAGGTGAATCATCCGATGATCCATCACTTGCCCATACTGCAAACTGTACTGTTCCTGATTGAGCCGTTAAATCTGCTATATATTCAGTACCACTCTCACTCGGTTGATTTCCTGCATTCCAAGTAGTCAATGTACTCCAAGTAGCACCATTATCTGTTGACATCAATAGTTTGACTTCATCATCAGTACCTGTCATTCCACCACCTGCATCTGCTACTGTTGTTGTACCTGAACCGCTATAATCCGTTACAGCTACCTCTACTAAAAGTTGGTAAGGTCCTCCAACAGATAAATCATACTGTGGCGATAATAACCATTCTCTATCTACTGCTTGATATAAGTTAATTGCATTACTATTTACAGTAGCACCAAGACTATTTTGGTATGCTCTATTACCTCTCCAATCAGAACTCGTGCCAGAAGGTCCATCTGCAACCTCTCCTGAACCTGCTTCTGACCAACAGGTAGTAGGAACATTACTCGTCATATCTGTAGAGGAAGGGAAAGTAGCAATCGCTGCACAAGGTGTTGTAAAAGAATAAAAACCTACCCAAGTACTTTCACCATTACCTCCACCACAATTTGCTCTGTAATGTACGTAATAAGTAGTTTCTGGTGTTAAACCTGTCATACTATAAGCTGGAGTCGTTGTCGGTGAAGCAGAACCATCTTCTGCACCTGTACCAGGTATAAAGTTTGCACCTGCTGTCCATTCTAAATCCCAATCTGTTTCTGTACCACCTAAAGTCCAAGTCAAATCCGCTGTTGTTCCTGTGATACTTGAAGTAGCCATTCCACTTGGTGCTGGACACAATACCGTTGTTGTGAAGCTGTAAGGTCCAATCCAATCACTTGTCCCTGAACCACCGCAATCTGCTTGATAATATACATAATAAGTTGTAGTTGCACTTAAACCTGTCATACTATAAGCTGGTGTCGTTGTTGGTGAAGCTGAAGCATCTTCTGCACCTGTACCAGGTGTGAAATCTGCACCTGCTTTCCACTCTAAGTTCCAAGCTGTTTCTGCATCACCTAAAGTCCAAGCCAAATCTGCTGTTGTTCCTGCGATAGGAGAAGCAGCCATAGCAGAAGGATTCGGACAAGCTGGTGCTTCTTCAACAGAAATATCATCTATAGCTTGATCTCCATAATAGTTAGTACCTGTTCCTGGTTCTGCTCTAAAACGAATTTTTACCAAAGAACCACTATAGACATGTGACGTTAAATCATAACCATATTCTTCCCATGATGCAGAACCTGTATTAATCGTAGCAACACTATTCCATGTACTACCATCCCAAGATTCTACATACAACTCATTATTAACACCTGTTGCACACATAAAGTGATAAAACTTCAAGTAAGGTGTTGTTAAAGCTGAAACATCTACGATAGGCATCTCAATCACAACCGCATCATCAGCAGGCGATGTAGAGTGATCCATAGCTATAAAGCTACCTGCATTCCCCGTATGATCAGAAGGTGTAGCACCGCAACCACCAGTATTCCATGAAAATGTTACACCATAAGTCCAAGGGCCACCTGATGTAGCTGATTGTGTCCAACAAGAAGATATTGAAGCATCAAAAGACTCTGTATAAGGTGCAGTTTCATTAGCACAAGCTGTAGTAAAAGTATGTGGTCCTTCCCAAGCACTTAATGTTCCACCACCACAATCTGTTTGTACATATAAATCATAAGTTGTTTGTGCGGATAAACTTGTAACAGAAGCTGTTGTAACACCTCCTACACTACCACTTGTAACAATATTGTTACCTTGTCCGTCACCTGTTGGTACGATTTCCCAATTATATCCTGTTGCTCCTGCTGCTGCATCCCAAGTAGCGGTTGCAGTTGTTGCTGTTACTGAAGTTGTTGCCAAATTAGTCGGATCTGGACAAGCAGGAATTTCTTTTACTTCGATATTATCAATATAAAGTCTCATGTCTGTATTAGTTACAGTAGATTCTCCATAAAACCCAATTTTAACAGTACCTGAATAAGCAGACAAATCAATTACAATATGGTCACCAGTTGGAGAGATAGCATCTCCTTGTACCCATTGCTGTAAAGTATTAGCAGAAGTCCAAGTTGCACCATCATCAGTAGAAATGACTACAATTACTTTATCATCAGCTCCTAAAGCAGTTTGTGCTGTTCCTGTCCAAGGTGTTAAAGCTAAGTCAAATTCTAATTGATAATTTGTTCCACCAGCTCCTAAATTAATAGATGGAGATATAAACCACTCATATCTTCCTGTTGAATAAATATTCATATAAGCAGATACATCACTTCCTGTATTTCCAAAATTCCCATTAGTCCAGTTTGAAGACGTACTTGTAAATGTTGTTGGTGCTGCTAATTGACCTTTCGCTTCAGTCCAGTTAGTTGCAGGATAAGAAGCAAACGCTTCTACAAAAGGTGGTGTTAAAGTCGGATCTGCCTCTGTCGTAAACTCATAAGTATTACAAGCCGCCGAAGTTAAACCATTTGCATTTTCAGCTTTTATAGATACATAATATTGTGTAGAATAACTCAAACTTGATGCCGCATAGGAAGTAGAAGTACCATTATCATGTGCATTCAGAATGTCTGTTCCGCCTGCTGTCGTTCCTATACTAACGATGTATTTAACCACACCGGCATCATAAGATGACCATGAAATGGTTTGATTTAAACTTGCTGTAGAAGAACCATTAGAAGGTGTATAAGGTGTAATACAACCATCTTTTGTAGTAAAACTTGTTTCTGTACAACCTGATGCAGAACCATTTCCATTATATGGTTTTACGGTTGCATAATAAGTTGTATTGTATGTTAAGTCAGATGGTAAATCATAAGTTGTCACATTACCTGCGTCATAATCATTTAGAATATCTGTTCCACCTGTTGTTGTTCCTAAATCTATTTTATAGCTTGTAGGATTTCCTGTAGCTGCTGTCCAAGTCAAATCTGTTGTTGCATTGATATTTGTAGCAGCAGCAGATGGTGAAGAAAGTACCGTACAATTTGGTGGTGATGCAGGTGTCAAACCATCTAAAATAACATTTGCACGAGATGATGATGATGTTCCTGTAGGTAAACTACCTGTAGGATCAGGATTATTAGAATCACTTCTATAATAAAGCCCTCTACCAGTAGAAGTCGTATAACGCCAATATGAATTTGAACCATAACTTGCTTCATTTTCATCTACACCAATCACTAAATTATCCGTATTATTATAAGCAAAGGGTGTTGTCAATGTAATAGTCATCCAGTTACCAGAACTTGGAAAAGTAACAGTCCCTGAAAAAACTTGTGTCATACCTGCTGCTGTTACCCAATCAGTCGTACTTGCAAAAGATGTTTTAGAAGTGTGTCCTAAATATATAGTCCAATCAGTACTATTTGTAGAAGAACCAGAAGAAAAATAAAAATTTATTGCGGTAATATTTCCAGTACCATCAATTTCACTCTGTAAATAAATTTGTTCAGAATAACTATAACCATAATAGCTATTAATAGGCATATTGGTTTGAGTACTTGTTCCAGTACCTACCTGTATCTGTCCAAATGCCGAAAGTCCGACACCAGACACTAAAATAAACAATAACAGTAAACGTAGTAATTTCATAATGAAAAAAGGTTTAGTTAATAAACATTAGAAACCTTAAAATATAAGGCTTCTAACAATATAAATAATAATGAAAAAGTGTTTTTGAATGATAAATGATACATTCATTCTCATTCGATATATAAAATCAAATATTTATTTGAAGTAATTTATTTTGGTTAATTACTCTGATATGAATACTTCATAATAGGTGATACTTTTATATAGTTATTTTTGTTTTAGAGTTTTTTGAAATACAATCTTAAGAGTTTTTAACATTTCTAATTCTTATAATAATATTTTGTAAATACCTTAAAACGTAAACAAATTAAACAAATCCTTCTCGAATAACAAAGCATATTATTGCATAAATCAATTATACAGACAATAATTTTACACACTATAATTATATTCCCATTATGAGATTTTTTCTATTTTAAGATTTAAAAAACATTATTTTTTTTAAAAAATTAACAACCAGTTAAGTATACATTATTTTTTAAACAGATATATTTATTCGAGGTTATTTTCTGGTGTAATTAGTTATTTGAAAAAATTTCGAAAAATTGGTAACAGGTTGATTCCAAAACCTTGAGAATGATTGATGAAATTTATTTAATTTTTTATAGGAATGTTTCCAACTACAAAAAATGCAAAAAACCGTAAAGTTTTATATTTCTAATTCAAGCTACGGATTTTCTAAAAAGAACAAACGCCAAATATCAGGTTTCTTAGCGTCTAATATTTGGCATTTGTTCTTTACAATGTCTAAAGTTTATTACTTACTATTCAGCATCAATCATTTCTTGAAGTATTTCTACCGTCTTTGTTGCACGATTATGAGCATCTGCAATAAAATCTTTCGACTCTTCTTGTTTTTTAATAATATCATCAGCAGAAGCATTATCCATTGAGTGATCATGATTATGATGATGCCCTTCACCTTCATGATGTGCATGTGCGTGTCCTGGTACTTCTTTTAGCGTTCCTTCCCAAGATTCGTAATCTTCTTTTAATGCATCTACACTTTCGATATGCGGTACAGCTTCTTCTTTTTGGTCTTCGCCGAGTTGACTGATTAATTCTTCTGCTTCTGCAATCATAGTTTTCACTTCTACTGCCAATGCCAGACCTTCATCATGTACTTTTCCTGCTTCTTCTAATTTTGTTGCTCTTTCTGGATCTTCACTATTTCCACAGCTTATAATAGTAAGTGTCAAAACGAGAAATAATCCTAAATACTTTAAAGTTTTCATAAAAATTGATTATTATAATTAACAAAAAGTTTTCAGCCTTTAATTTATCTATTTTAACCTTATTTTTGTTATACTAAGTGAGTTTTTATAAAACTTTAAAAATTCATTATGAAAATGGGTATATATTAAAACAATGATAAAAATGAATAAATTCGGAATAATAACACTTTGTTTCTTAAGTTGTTGGATGCTGTCGAGTTGTGCAAACAATGAACCACAAGTCGCTGAAAATCAACAACAAGCAATGTTAGATGGTGAAGATTTTGAGGATGAATTATATATTGATACCGCACAAATAGCTTTAGAAGATTCGCTGATTGAGGCAGCAATGCAGAAGCCTGTTGTCGTGAATCCTGAGGAAGTGATGAAAAAATTGAAGCCAAATGAAGATGATGTGATTCTGATTGATTGGAATGTACTGAATGACATTACATTAGATGAATGTTTCAATGAAGATATTGGAGAATATTATTGGTGTCCAGAGTTTGGTAGCATTATGAAATCTTTGGAAGGAAAAACTGTGGCACTAAAAGGTTATGTTTTACCATTAGATGGTGGCTACTTTGTTTTGTCAATGAATCCGATGGCTTCTTGTTTCTTTTGTGGTGGAAGTGGGCCACAATCTATTGTTGATTTGAAATTCAAAGGGCCAAGAGCTTTCAAAATGGATTCATATTTGACGTTTAAAGGTAAATTGCGATTAAATTCGGATAATATCGAAGAGTTATTTTATGTCTTTGACGATGCTGATGTTTATGAAACGGAAGAGGAGTAATTGAAATTGGAGAATTAACTGATTATCAACTCTATATTCATGTTTCGCTGATATTAAACTTAAAAATGAAAATATTACGTTTTGCCTTGCAAAACAATCATCTCACGCAGATTTCGCAGATTCACGCAGATTTTTCATTAACAAAATTATTTTTTTGGTTGTTTGACAATTTT
>JBGCFH010000215.1:0-68583 GCA_045106825.1 Saprospiraceae bacterium
CTCAAAAATCGAGTAACGAACATTGCCATCTGGCGATACTAACTCTTTGGCAATCAATTGCTGTATCAGTCGCTGTTCAGTTTCCGAAAAGGTATGGATACTATTTTGAAAATACGTATCAATAATATTTTCTAAATCCACCACTTCCGTATCATCAATCGTTTTGATGCCTTTTTGCTTGACTTTTTGCTCAAAGGTTTGGCACAACAACTGCAACTGAAAGGCTTCAACTCGGTTGGTTTCGCTGTCTTTTAGGAAGTTAAGGATTTTACCCAATGCAGATTCCGTATAGTTGAAAGTCGGTGTATCGTATTTGCCTTCTTTTTGTGCAGGTTTTACAATCGCATCTTTCGCATCATCGAGTGCTAACGGCTGCAATTCGTAGTTATTCGCCAAAATCTGCGGTAAGCTACGAGCCAATTTATTCATCAAGTGCATTCTATCCGACCGAATCCCAAAAACGGCTTTGATTTCCAACGGTTCATACAACATATCTTCCTGTTCTTCGGTCAAGAAGTCATCGTCCAGTTTATTAATTTCATCCCGAATTCGTTGTGGAATCGCTGTATTCAATAATTCTCGAAGTTCTCGCACAAAGGCATTTATCGCTCGTTCTGAGTATTGAAACAATTCTTCAAATTGGTCAAAAAACAAAATCAACCGATGTCCGCCGCCGTTGATTTGTCGATTCTTAGCGACTGACCAAAGGGAATTTTCGTCTGGTCGCAGTTGTTCCAAAAAAGTCGGTTTATCGACTTTTCCTTGAATATTATCTTTCGTGATTTGTGTTGGATTAATCGTGTCGTCCTCGGCTTCACTTTCTCTAAATGCCGTCAAACGAATGTATATCGGTTCGTAATTTTTTTTGGCTTCGATGGTCGGAATAATTCCCGCTTGTATCAAGGAAGATTTCCCTAATCCCGACTTGCCATACAAAACGACTAACTGCTCCAAACCAATGAGTTGGTTCAGTTCTGCCATCTCTTTTTTTCGACCGAAAAAGAGGTCTTTGTGCTTTGAAGTGAATGGTACTGTTCCTGGATAACGTTTCATTTTTTATTTGGTTTGTTGGTGACGAATTTATGTATTTTTTAAACACATAGTCACATAGTTTTTTATTTTTCGGTGGTTTTTGAAGTAGATAAAAAGTTCACAGAGTTTAAATTTTTCGTGAAAAATTTTGTGCAATTTAATCACATTCGAATCTTAATTCTCATTCTATTTCCGTCATACCGACGAAGGTCGGTATCTCCTAAGCTATTGAAAATCAATCTTAAAACTTGCAGTGAAAACTTTTCAGCCAATGAGTTTTAAGCTATTATTTCACCATCAAACCAACATTCTACTAAACCAAGTTTAAACTTCCGAATCTGTTGGTTTGATTGTGAACCATATTTTTAAGCCTTTTTGGTTGATAGCTTTTTATTTATGCTTAGTTCAGAGTTTGTTTTCTTACGTCTGGGAGTTTCCGACCTTCGTCGGAATGACGGATATTTTTGGTTTTAACTCGTGAGTTATAAGTTTCTCATTCGTTCTTCTATTTTATTTATTAATTCGATTAACCGTTTAACAAGTTGAGCCAATTTTTTATCATAGTGAATTTCAATACCTTGTAAGTTTGATTGCCTTAATTTCTTTAATTCTACATTTATTAATAATAAAGTTGTTTTCAAATCGTCCATTTGTGGACTGTAATAATCGAATAGTTTTTCTAATGCTTCAAAAACTTCTTCAAATTCTCCATCAATAAGATATTCAAGTATCAACGACTTATCGAAAGTTGGTTTATTGGCGTTCGTTTGTAGTGTTTTGAGTATTTCATCTTCTTTGCATTCTTCGTATAATTCATTGATAAATTCAACATGCGTTTTCTTAGTCATATTGAAGTAAAACTGGTCGGTAAAAATAAGCGTATCGCCATTTTCATTAAAAGAAGATAAGCGTTTTAGTTGTTCTTTTTGAACATTCGGTTTATTGAGTTTTAGTATTCGTAATAGTAATTGTGTGTACCATTTATCAATTGGTAAACCTAAAAAAATAAATGTTTGTGCGTTTTGAATATAGGATTTTAGGTTATTGTGCATTTTATTGGCAGCAAAAAAAGATTCCAAATAACTGAATAAATCATCATGTGTCAATATTAGACTTTCATGTTCTTTGACGCTTCCCAAAAGATTGTATAACAATGGTTTTTTTCGATTGAAGTCAAAATAGGTTTCTGGAATTTCTCCATTTTTATTATAAAAATCTTGAAAGTATGGCAACTGAATTTCAGAATGCTCAAACGTATTTTGAATAAACTCATCAGGCGATAAGTTGACAATCAAAGAAAAAGGTAATTGAGCGATTTTATTTAAAAAATCGGTTTTGGGTTTATATTCTGAATCATAAAAATCTTTTAATTTTTTCATAATTCTATTCTTTCCGCCCAGTGTCTTGAACAAATACAACCCATCATCTTTATAATATCGCTTTATCCGTCGATGTGTTCCAGCTTCTACTTTTTCGAGTTCCAAATATTCGCTCAAAGATTGTTCAATGGTTTGTCCTTGCTCATTCTGAAAAGCATAAGGTCCAACAAAAAGCACACAGCTATCGGCTTCAATACTATCTATAATTTCTGTCCAATCAATTGATTCCATTTTGGTCTGTTTAGGTTTTTGTAAAAGCTGATAAAAAAGAACTGGATTACTCGTCAATTTAGGGAATATTTTTGGAAAATGAAATTTCGATACTTAGAAAGCAGGTAATTGTAAGAAACGTTTTTTGTAGAAATCTTTTTGCTATAATAACCTCGTAACTAATAAAACTCAATTTTCATTCTTTTCCTTAGCTTTGCAACTTTTCTACTCCAATACGATTATAATACTTTCAAAATAAGATACTCCAACCAATGGTACAACAACTCAAGGAACGCTTAAAAGGAAATCAACGACTGTTAGCGTATTTGACATTGATATTTTTGTCGATGCTTTGGGGCGTTTCTTTTTTCTTTATCAAAAAAGGGTTAGTCGCTTTTTCGTGGAATGAAGTGGCAGCATTAAGAATCACGTTTGCAACTTTGGCATTCTCGCCTTTTATCATTCAAGCATTTCGAAAGGTAGAACGCTCACAATACAAATACGTCTTTGCATTTTCGATGTTGGGCAATGCGATTCCTGCGTTCCTGTTTCCATTAGCACAGACAGAAATTAGTAGTTCGTTGGCTGGTATTTTGAACTCGGTAACGCCTTTACTGACATTTGTAGCTGGTGTTTTGTTTTTTGGAGTAGCTTTTATTTTGAAGAAATTTTGGGGCGTTTTGATTGGTTTACTTGGAGCGAGTATTTTAATATTGAATGGTGCAGATTGGGAATCTGATGGCAATCAATGGTATGGATTGTTTGCAGTTTTGGCAGCCGTTTGTTATGGATTTAGCTCTAATATTATTAAAAATAAGCTACAAAATATTCCATCACATTTGATTTCTGCGATTGCTTTTGCTTTAGTTGGCCCTTGGGCAATTGGTTATTTGTTTTTAGGAACGAATTTTATCCAAACGATGCAAACAGACGAAAATGCTTGGTTTTCATTTACAAGTGTACTGTATTTAGGTTTTATTAGTACAGCGTTTGCGACTTATATTTTTATAAAATTAGTACAAATGACAAGTGCATTATTTGGTGCAGCAGTTGCTTATATTATTCCAATCACAGCAGTTGCAATTGGTTTTTTTGATGGTGAATTTATTTCTATTTGGCATTTTGTCGGAATGGGATTGATTTTGTTTGGAGTTTATTTGACACGAGGAAAATAGGTTTTTTAAGTATGAAATATAAGAGGTTGTTTCAAAAGCCAGAAAAAAGAACAAGTTTACTAAAGTTTTAAATTTTATGTCGCACGACAACTTTAGTAAACTTAAATTCAATACATTACAAATAAAAATAAATACTATTTGTGATGCTTTTTTGCTTTTGATACAACCTCTAAATTCTTACTCTTTAATTTTTAACTTTTGCCCTATTGTAATGGTATTTTCTTCCAATTGATTCATTTTTTTCAACTGAGTAGTTGTCAGATTGAATTTTTTAGAAATACTGTATAATGTTTCTCCAGCGACAACAATATGAATATTTTTTTTGCTAATAACTTCCCTGTTCACAGGTATTGACTTATAGATTTCACTTTTACCTTTACTTGATTCCGTAGCGTTTTCGATGATTTCGCCCATTCCTTCTTCTACCAATGACATATTAATACCTTCTTCTTCTTTGATAACAATTGTTTCTTGTTCAAAATCTGGTATCATTAATACGGTATTTTCTGTAGTATTTTCTATAACTTCTTCTGCAACAGATGTTTCATGTAATTCAGGTATTGTTTCTGTTTCTACAAAATCTTTATTGCAGAATGTTGTTAAATATTGCTGAATCGGTTGCCCGTCAATAGATAATAAACGATGTTCCATTAAGTCGGAGTATTGTCTTACGACACCGACACCTAAAATATATTCAATATTAGCAGTCTCCATAAAATTTAGAGGAACGTGCATAAATGTTGGTTTGTCATAACAATCAATAGATGCTTCATCGAACAATACAAAGTCACCTTCGCCAGCGGTTTTTAATACAGCACCTGTTTCGTATTCTTTCTTACCATCATAATCAAATTCGTATGCTCTTGCGACAACTCTTAAATACTTATCGTATGGTAAATATACTTGATACGTTGCATCTGTAACAGATAAAACCGTAAATCCATTGCTATTCGGCTTTAATAAATAAACATCCTGTTTTCCATCTTGAATTTTCTCAATCGTTTCAACAGGTAACTGTTTTTGTAATGATTCGCTACAAGAAATACGACTTGTAGCAATAGGAGAATTATTAGAAACAATTTTAGAATCATAAGTAGACGTTTCTAAAATAACGGTTTCATAATCATTCAAGACAAATTGATATGCAACATATCCCGAATTTACACCATTTGGTTCTGTATAAGAATATTTAAATTCTTTTGTACAATCAGAAATTTCAAGATATATCGGATTTTGTGCAAAAAGAAGATTTGCAGATATTATAACTGTAAAAGTTAGTATTATTTTTTTTAAGACATTCATTATATTAAATTTTGTTTTTGGTTTTATTTATAATAATTAATGAATAACATTTTTATAAATGTTTAAAACTTTTATTATCAATGAATTATTCATCATAAAAATAATCAATTAATTACAAAAACGAAACAATAATATCATTTTTTTATAAAAAAAGTGACATGATAAATAATTATATTCCATAAGACGATGAAAACTTGTTTTGGTCATTTTTTTATTTATTATTCACGGCTAATTTTAATAATCCATAAATTTTCTAAGAAATACTTCTTTCGTCTAAAAATTTCATCAAACTTATATTGGATAGAAATCGTTTTGTATTTTTGTCAAAATTTTTGATTACCAATGCTAATTATATAAAAATGGCTTTAGACCAAGTTGATATTGACGATTATGAAGTAGGCGAAGATGGACAACTCAAACCTAAGAACGAAAAGGAAATGAGTTTTTTAGACCATTTAGAAGAGTTACGTTGGCATATTATTCGTTCGCTGTCGGTTGTTATTATCTTGACAATTGTTATTTTTATAGCAAAAGACTTTGTGTTTGGTTCATTAATTTTAGGCCCAACAAAACCAAGTTTTCCAAGTTATGTTGCCATCAATAATTTTTTAGATATGATCGGAATGGCTAATCCAGATGATCCATTTGGACCAAATGCAGATCCTATTCTAAGCAACAAGGCCGGAGTAGAAAATGAAGACGGAGGTTATATTATAACCGTGATTCAATTAGGTGAAGCTTTCCTAACACATATTAAGGTATCTATTGTTTTGGGAATATTCATTGCTTTTCCATATCTCTTTTGGGAGTTTTGGCGATTTATAAAACCAGGTTTATATCCAAATGAACAAAAAGCGGTACGAGGAATTGTATTCGTCTGTTCCTTCTTATTTTTCATGGGTGTTGCATTCGGTTTTTTTGTAATTTCCCCTTTTGCTGTTACCTTTTTGGCAGGTTATGAAATTTTGGGTGTTACTGCTCAAATTCAGTTAGTATCTTTAGTCAACTATATGGTGATGTTTACAGCACCAGCAGGAATGATATTTGAATTACCTATTATTGTTTACTTTCTTTCCAAAATAGGTTTACTTACACCACAATTTATGCGACAATATCGGCGACATGCCATTATTGGTATTTTAGCATTATCTGCATTAATCACGCCACCAGATGTTGTTACTCAATTTTTAATAGGTATTCCATTATATATTTTGTACGAAATTAGTATTGGAATTTCGGCAAGAATGGCAAGAAAATATGAGAAAGAAGCGGAAACAACTTCGTAAAGTATGGAAACTAAAAAGGGCAAAATTCGATAAATCGAATTTTGCCCTTTTTAGTTTCCATCAGCAAAGCATTTGACAATGATTAAAATTTATATCCAATTCCGACACCGAAAGTCTGAGCAAAACGAACGCCACGGATAAACTCTCCTGTTTCAATCGTTCCATTCTCATCCACATCTGAAGGGATTTGTACATCATAATCATATCTCAAATCTGTAGAAACGGTCACCGTGAAATACTTTAAAAAGTTAGTTGCTATAAGGTTTGTCCATTTTACATCCACATTTTGAGGGTTTTCTAAATAGTTAGAAAATAACTCTACATTAGTTTGCCAACTTACCTTAATATCTTCTTTATCCACTACATTCAGTCGATAATTCGCAATTAATGATGCACCAAACTCAGAACGCAACATTGAACCATCCGTCAATTTATTACCCGAAGTATCATAAGTCGCAGGAATACCTGTGAATGTACCAGCATCTGCTAAGTCTGCATCATTCACAATCGTGAATTTAGCGGTTGCAGGAGAAAGATTAACTAATAAATTATCTTTTGTTTTTTTGTCACCTCTTGTAAACTTTACACCTGGTGCTAATAAAATCTCTGCTGGTGCAAAGAAATTAGATTGCAATTTATCATCTACTACAGTGTTTGTCAATTGTGTTTTCATTGATGCTAACATAGAATAATTCCAATTTGCATTATTTTCCGAAATTTGATATCCTGCTACAGATAAAAGTTCTAAACGATCGATTGATTTCAAAAAATCAGCATCTGCTCCTACACGTTGTATTTGGTATTGTAACAATGCAATATTCTCCCAACTTGTACGATCTTGACCATACTTTGCATATAAGTTACCTAATATACCAATAGTTGTCGTTGGATCTCCTCCTCCGTCTGTCCAGTTGACAAATGAAGATTGAAAAAATGTTAATCCAGCATCACCACCAATTTTCCAGTTGCTTTCGTCTGTATTTTCTTGTGCAAAAAGAGAAATACTGGTCAATAATAAAGCCAGTACAGTAAATTTTAATCTCATTGTAAATAGAATTTTTTGTATTGTTTATAAATTAATTGATAAAGTTTTAAAATCTTATGTTAGACGGCTAAAATTTTAGAAGGTCATGTTTTGCACAAAAAATTATAACACTTATTATTATTTTTAATAATTCTATTTTATCATAATATGATTTCAATCCTAATTAAAATTTAATTAACATCAAATCATGAAACTATAATTGTTGTTTTTCCGTAATGTGTAAGGGTATTAGAAACAATTAGACAGTTTTAATAAAATAAAATTTTATTAAATATGGTTTTTAAAAATAAAATATCTATTTTTATAATTGTATTAATATAAATGATGAAGTTTTGTTTTTGGATAAACTATTTCCTAAAATTTATAAAGTAATTAATATCCTCTTCAAACAATCTAATTATTAATACTCCCCTTCAAAATGAAATCTCTACTAATCGCTATCATGAAGATACACGCATTCATGGTGGTTATTATTTAATTTGTAAAAACAAGGATTATGTTTAGGTTAATTTTGGTATTATTAATATTTGTATCTTCTTCAGTAACTATTTCTGCTCAAAAAAGCGTAGAAGGAGAAGAAAAAGTGTATCCTACTGTTTTTCAAATTGGCGATAAGCCAGAAGCATTTGAAGAACTGAGTGAGGACTATGAAACTGGATTGTTAGATGTATGTGAGGATGATGTAAAAAAAGCTCATCAACAATGGACGCTGATGTTAAAGTCTATGGAAAAACACGCAAAAACAAACGGATTTGAGATAAATGGTGTAAAAATGTGGGTGAAAGTTTTTTGGAAAAAAGATGGTTCTATTAAGCACATTGCATTTCACTTAAAGCCTACTTCAAAAAATGTAGATAGGAAAGCTTTGCAACAATTTCTTAAGAGTTTTGCAAAATCTTATAGTAGTGAGATAAAAGCATCAAAAGATTACTCTCAATATAGTAGTGCGTCATTTCCTACATTACCACAATTAGTTTTTGATAAAGAATAAATGGTGTAAACTGTAACGCTTCTTTATAAAAGATAAAAACCCTTCTTGATATTATCAAGAAGGGTTTTTATCTTTTATAAAGAAAATGCTATTAACGATTTTCAATTCATTGTCAATAAATTTTAGAGTAAAAAATTTCTATTCTTAACAAATATTATTTTTTTTAATATAAATAGATTATTTTTGTATTTTAGGTTCACTTTTTGAGGTATAGGTAGTCAACCTCTATAAAATGAATACAGAAGGTTCTTTGTAGATAAGCAATAGTTATTTAAGTGAATTATTATTGTGCGAAATAAATAATACAACTCCAAAACAAATTTAATTATATAATTAAATAATTAAAGATGACTGTAATACAATCACTTCATAAGTAGTTTTATCAAAATATTTCGACAGAATTAATAAGATTTTGCAGGATTTGTAAATAATAGACTTTATTCTAAAATGATTTTAGTTCTTTCTAACTAATTGATAATGAGAGCCATTCTCGGTTTAAAAATTTTTATAATGCGTTTTATAAAGAATTGATGCTTTTAATGACTTTTTTGCTTAAATAAGAACATTCGACGGGCGATTTAAAATCGCCCGTCGAATTCTTACTTAATTTAGATTGCAGATTATCGTAAAAATCACTAATTACAGCAAAACACATTACGAATTATTTTAAACCGAGAATGGCTGTGATAATGAGAGTGAATGAACGCAAAGCGTTCATTTCAGAATATTATCTAATTGTAAATCAAATTTTTATAAAAAATTATATGTTGAAATATTTAAGCAAACCTACTTATAACAATTAATAAACCTGCTTATCTACTTTAACATCAAATAATTATTAATGAATTTCTTTAGTTTATTGGTATCATACTGCGTAAGTTTTATAAATTTTATTGCCACGATTCAAATCAATTTATCTTTTTAGATAAATTCACATTTTAGAGAATAAACTTACTCAATCAATAAGAAAATTATGAAAACAGTTAACTTTCTTGCTATTGTAGCACTATTTTTATTCGCAACATGCAGAACTCCAAACCCTACATCAAGAAATAGTAGTGTTCCAGGTGCTAATATGTTATATGGTGAAAGTAGTCCTTACTTACAACAATATGCGTTAAATCCTGTCAATTGGTATCCTTGGGGAGAAGAAGCCCTGGAAAAAGCACAAAGGGAAGACAAAATGATTTTACTTAGTGTTGGATATACCGCTTGTCATTGGTGTCATGTGATGGAGAAAGAATCTTATATGGATTCTACTATTGCGAGGATTATTAATGAAAATTTTATTGCTATAAAAGTAGATAAAGAAGAACGTCCCGATATAGATGATGTTTATTTAAGTGCTTGTCAGATTTCGGCAGGGAAAAACTGTGGTTGGCCGCTCAATGCTTTTGCATTGCCAACAGGTGAACCATTTTGGGCAGGAACTTACTTCAAAAAAGAACAATGGGAACGCATACTAAACTACATGGTAGATGAACGGAAAAAAAATCCTGCAAAAGTGGAAGCTTGGGCCTTCGATATTGTGAAAGGAATTGAAATTATTGATGAACAAATTCCTGTTATTGAAAAACAATCGGCCTTTACTGAAAAGCATATTAATAAAATTACTAATTCTTTTGTCAATGATATTGATTTACAAAACGGTGGACGTGATGTTGATGTGAAATTTCCACTTCCTAATAATTACCAGTACTTATTAAAAGTATATGGGCTGACTGAAGATAAAAAAACATTAGAAGCTATTGAGGTAACACTGGATAATATGGCTTATGGAGGCATCTATGATCATGTCGGTGGTGGATTTTCTCGATACTCGACAGATGCCAACTGGAAAGTACCTCGATTTGAAAAAATGTTGTACGATAATGCTCAGTTAGTAAGTCTTTATTCGGAAGCATATCGTTTGACCAAAAATCCATTATATAAAGATGTTGTTTACGAAACATTATCATTTATTGAAAAAGAAATGACGGCTGATAATGGTGGGTTTTACTCCTCTTATGATGCCGATTCGGATGAAGAAATTGGTGAATATTATACTTGGACAGAACAGGAAATTAACACCGCAATCGGAGATGAAGATGCTGCAACTTTATTCAAAGATTTTTATAATATTAGTCGTGAAGGTAACTGGAAAAACCGCAAAAACATTTTATATGTAAAACGTTCTTCAGAGTTTACTGCAAGTAAATATGGATTACGTATAGATGATTTTAAGTTAAGAATGAGGTTAGCTAAAGACAATCTATTAAAAGCCAGAAATCAAAAAACAAAACCAAAGTTAGATGATAAAATTTTAACTTCTTGGAATGCTTTGATGATTAAAGGTTATGTGGATGCATATCGTACTTTTGGAGAGCAAAAATTCTTAGATGCGGCTGTTGCTAACGCTGAGTTTTTAAGAAAACAAGCCATTCAAAAAGATAATCGAATGACTCGGAACTCTAAAGATAATAAAGCGATTGTTAATGCTTTTTTAGATGATTATGCCTTGACAGCAGAAGCTTTCATTGCTTTGTATCAAATTACTTTCGATGAGCAATGGTTATTCAAAGCAAGAGATTTGACGGAATATGCTATTGAACATTTTTATGATTTTGAAACAAAAACTTTCTTTTATACATCGGATATTGATCCTCCTTTGGTGACTCGTAAACGTGAAATCGTGGATAACGTAATTCCAAGTTCTAACTCTACGATGGCGAAGGTCATGCATTATTTAGGTATCTATTTATTTAATGATGAATATGAAATGATGTCTAAAGAAATGGTCAATAATATGTTACCAACAATGATTTCCAGCAAAGAACCAAGCTTTTATTCAAACTGGTCAATCGTTTTGACAGATTTTGTTTATGAACCATTTGAAGTAGCGATTGTTGGTGATAATTTTGATTTGGTACGTCGTGATTTAGATAAAAACTATATTCCAAATATGTTGTTACTTGGAGGTTCAAGTGAAGGTTCATTAGATTTATTAGACGGAAAGTTAGTCAAAGGAGAAACGACAATTTATGTGTGTAAAAACAAGGTTTGTAAATTTCCTGTGAATACTGTCCCTGATGCTTTGGACTTGATGGATGAAGATATGTAAATTGTTTTTTAGTCCGTTAACTTTCAAGAAAGTCAAGTATCTTTTAAAATAGATATTTTACTTTATAGTAATTTAGGTAGAGAGTTTTGAGAAAGGTTCGAGATTGTTCAGAAAAGTATGAAATTATATTAGTTATTAACATACTTTTCTGAACACTCTCCTGAACGGTCTCTCTAAAAACGTTCTATAAAAAATTATAGTTTACCTCTCCCAATATTGATACTCACAAATATTTCTAAAACCTAACCAACGAGCTGGCTTTTCGTAAGTCAAGTCATTAGAAATTTTGCTTTCTGCCAATGAATGTCTCCAGCTTCCACCTTTCGCAATCCCTTTTTCTATAACCATTTCACCTACATTTCCAATCATATTATAGAGTCCATAATCGTTTTCTAAATAGCTTGTCGCAGGTGCTGTAATATGAAATTCTTGCTCAGAACCGTAATTTAGGTTGAACAATTTCATGGTTTTTTTCTTAGCTTTTTTGACCGTTCGATTCTCGGTGTTAAGACCATAACTATCATCCGTTAACCCTTTAGCTGCTTTTTCCCATTCTGCTTTAGTGGGCAAACGATAGTTTGGATAAGGAATCGTATAATCAGGTTGAACATTAGGAATTTCACCATTATAATATTTTTCTATTGAAAAATAGTTTTCTGTGGTTTGTGTCGTCATGTACGTTATTTTTTCTTGTTGTACTAAGACTTGCTCAAAAACTCTATCCGAACGCCATTTTGCATAAGTCATCGCTTGTTCATAAGAAATACCAATCACTGGATAATTATTATACGCTGGGTGACGAAAATAAACTTCAACAAAAGGGTTCATATGATCTTTTTCATTTAACCAAGTTGTCGTATCAGGTAAAGCTGTTTTTAGTTCAGCAGACTCTAAACCATAAACTTGAGTCATCCAATATAAATATTCTCGATAATCAATATTGGAAATTTCGGTTTTGTCCATAAATAGATTATTATCTATTTTGGCTGTTGCTGGAGGCCGAGGCACTTCTACAATTTTGTCATTTACAGTGACTTCCGTTAATGAAGAACAAGCTGCTAACAGCATTACACTTGTTGCAAAAAATAAAACTCTCATAATATAAAATGTTTTTGTGAACGCATGATGTTAATGAAAAATGGATAAATAAAAATGAATAATAGATTATTGACTTCTATAGGTTTCATACTTTCGGTTAGAATTTGCACGAACCCAAATTATGATATAAATCACAAATTGGAATCGTAATAACTCTTATTATAACCTCAAATAATTAATATTTATTGAGTTACTTTGCATTTTAACATTCGGTGAGTGTTTCAAACTCATCATTTGAGGCTAAATACGAGTTGAGAAATGGTAATTTAAATTTTCTCAAAAAAAGAAGTTTATGAAAGTAATAGTAACAGGAGCAGATGGAATGTTGGGATCAAACATTGTAAAAGAGTTAGTTTCCAAAGGGCATGAAGTGAGTACGTATGTTTTACCTAATAGTCGAATACTATTTCCCAAACTTAATTTAAAACGATACGAAGGTAATATTTTAGATGCTAAGACCTTAACACAATCAGTTGACGGACATGATGCTATTATTCATGTTGCCGCTTTAACGGATGTTTGGCCTTCTCGCTCAGAGATAGTTCGTCGAGTGAATATCGAAGGTACTAAAAATATAGTTGCTGCTACCAAACAAGCAAATATCAAACGATTGGTTGCTATTGGAAGTGCCAGTTCATGTGGTTTTGGAGATAAAAAAAATTTAGGAAATGAAGAAGTCCCATTCAAATCTCACAAATATGGTTTAGATTATATAGACTCCAAAAAAGAAGCTCAAGACTATATTATAAAAGAAGCCAAAGAAAACGGTTTGCCAGCTATTGTTGTCAATCCTACGTTTATGTTTGGTGCTTATGATTCAAAACCAGGTTCTGGTAAAATGGTGAAGGCAATATACGAAGGGAAAGTTCCTGCGTATACTACTGGCGGACGCAATTATGTACATGCAAAAGATGTTGCTGTCGCTGCTGTCAATGCCTTGACAATGGGAAGAATTGGAGAATATTATATTGCGGGTAATCGAAACATGAATTACCACGAAGCATTTACCTTGATTAATGATACTATTGGTGGCAAATCGCCAAAGTTTAAAGCACCTTCTTGGATTATAAAAACGTTGGGTTTGGTGAGTTCTGCCGTAGGGACTATTTTTGGTATTACACCAACTATTTCTTATCCGATGGCTGCTATTTCTACAGAAGAACAATATTTTAGTAGCCAAAAGGCAATAGATGAATTGGGATTGCCACAAACGGACTTGAAGATTGCGATAAGAGAATGTTTTGAGTGGATGAAAGCAAATAATGTCTTAGATGAATCGAAATAGATTGAGGTTCTATAGTGAAACAGAAAACTAAAAAATCGACTGACTGACGGTTTTATTGCATTTAAAAAATAACTTCGATAATTTGAATTAATAAACAAATCAACCATTTTTATAATGAATTTTAAGAATAAAGTTGTTATTATCACAGGTTCAAGCATGGGAATCGGTAAGGCTTTAGCAAACGATTTTGGACAACGAGGAGCAAAAGTTGTATTAAATGGTCGTAATCCTGAACGGTTAGAAAAAAGACATCAAGAGATGCAAGATTCAGGCTTTGAAAGTATTGCTATTAGCGGCGATGTATCGAAAGTAGAAGATTGCAAAGCATTGATTAATAATACGATAAAAGCATTTGGTAAAATTGATGTATTGATTAATAATGCGGGACTTTCCACCGAAGGAACAGTGGAAGATTTGAGCTTGGAAGTTGTCCAAAAGATAATGGAAGTGAATTATCTTGGAGCTCATTATCTGACACATTTAGCCCTTCCGTATTTAAAAAAGACGCATGGAAGTATTCTTTTCTCAGGTAGTAATGCAGGAACGCATGGTTTACCAAAACATTCTGTCTATTCTGCTTCAAAAATGGCTTTAACCGCTTTGACAGAATCTCTAAGAATCGAATTGCAAGATGATGAGGTACATGTTGGAATTGCTTATATTGGATTTACGGAAAATGATCCGAATAAAACAATCTTTGGTATAGATGGTAAAATTATTGCTCAACCAAGTCGCTCTAATTTTAAGACACAAAGCCCTCAAATCGTTGCGAGTCAAATGATTAAAATGATTGAAAAAAGAACGTATAAGAAAGTTTTTACACCAATCGGAAAACTCAATACATTTATGGCTCGTTTTGCTCCATTTGTAATTAGAAAAGTAGTTGGAAATAATTTTAGAGAAACGAAAAAAAATCATAAAAAATGAGTCCTGTCGAATATACATTTATAGACATTGGAGGAATCCGAATTGAAGAACCTGTAACGGCTTTGACTGATTTACTAACGGCAACGGTCTGTTTTATCGCATTTTTTCAATTGCATAAATTAAAAATTGATCATAAGGCATTTTCTTTTTTCAAATACTATTTTTTATTCATGGCATTGGGAACGACTTGTGCGGCTTTTTTGTCTCATGCTATTTTATATTGGTCAGGATATAATTGGAAAATGTTAGGCTGGACATTTAGTGCAATTGGTATTTTTCATATTGAAAATAGTGCATTACTATATTTTCAAGAAGAAACCGATTCAAAACGATTGAATTGGCTTTCTTTTGCTTTTAAGGTTCAGTTAATTGTATTTCTACTCTGTTTGAGTTATACACCGACAAGATTATTTGAAGTCGTTCAAATCAATTCTTCATTAGGAATCGTTGGCATAACTTTTCCGCTTTTCGCCTATCTTTTTTTTAAAACAAGAAAGCAAAGTTATAAAAAAATCGTTATTGCTTTTTGTATGAGTATCGTGACAGGTTTGGTATTTAATGCAGAAATTACGTTTCATAAATATTTTAACTATCACGATTTTGCACACGTTTTGATGGCGTTTAGTTCTTTCTTATTATTTATGGCAGGTTTAGAATTAGCTAAAATGCAAAGTCAAAAAACTTAGAAAATTCTATCGTAGAAATAAATTTAAAAAATCATAAAATTCATGATATTCATATTCTCTACAACTTTATCATTTATATTTGTGCGTGTATTTATACCGTTTGATTTAATTTGTTATTGTGATAAATCATTGTTTATTACAATACATTCAAGTTTTAATTAAATCAACCTACGTGTATTCACTAATAATATAATTAAGAATGATAATAAATAGATATAGATTCTTTGTAGTATTTTCATAAAGTTTCGATATGATAAAATGTTTATTTATTGTTCACCTAATAAATTTAATGGTTCACTAAAGTTTTTTGTGGAAAAATAAAATTAAAGAACCAATTTAATTAATCATTTAAATCATTAAGTAATGGGCGAAATGGGTAGTTTAGCTTATGCAGGTTACATCGTTCCTTTTGTACTGCTGCTCCCTGTATTGGAGTATTATCTCTCTAAAAAAAAGAAAGTTGATGCATACAGCTTTAGCGACACGTTAGTTAATCTTTCTTGTGGTATTTTAGAGCGTACGTTCGATTTTTTCTTTATTGTATTCTTGTATTTTGTATTTGGTTATTTATACGATAATGCGTCATTAGTACATCTGGATGCTTGGCTTCCTTTACCGATATTGTGGCTTTTTGCCTTGTTATTCGCTGATTTAGTTGCCTATTGGCATCACCGATTAAGTCACGAGATTAACTTTTTTTGGGCAGCACACATTGTGCATCATCAAAGTGAGGAATTAAATGTAACGACTGTTTTTCGGGTTTCAGCTTTTGCGGTTATTAACCGAACACTGTTCTGGATATGGTTACCGATTGTTGGCTTTTCGCCAATGATTTCTTCAGTTGCTATTATGTTTATTGGTTTATACCAATTTGTGTCGCACACTCGACTGATTGATAAATTAGGCATCTTAGAATATATATTGGTGACACCTTCACATCATCGAGTACATCATGCTCGAAATCCTCAATATCTTGACAAAAACTACGGTCATGTTTTTATTATTTGGGATAAAATGTTTGGTACTTTTGAGCCAGAGGTTGAAGAACCTCAATATGGAATTGTAGATGGTTTCGAAAGTTCTAATCCAATTTGGGCGTATTTTTCTTACTGGTTTGATTTATTTAAAAGAGCCAAAAAGACGAAAGATTGGACTAATAAAATAAAAATGTTCCTAATGCCACCAGCTTGGATTCCTGACGATCTTGCAGGTTCAGAAGAGGCGAAATATGAATTGGACAAAAAAGGAAACCGAAAAAAGTATAAACTTGCTGTGCCTCGACGTTTGCAGGTTTATTTGTCTGTTAATATTATTATTACAATGGTATTATTTACGACTTTACTGTTGGGAAAAAGTTTTCCATTAGTGACTAAGATTCAGTTGATGAGTTTAGTGCTTATGTCTGTTATTTCCTTTGGTCCATTGTTAGAAAGAAAAAGTTGGGGCGTTCGTTTTGACTTGATTAAGTTGATTATTTTAGCTATTAATATTCCTATTTTATTATGGAATTATCCATATTCGATACTTTTAATTATTGGAATATTAGCGTTGATTGGTGGCTTAATTTTCTGGCTACAAACTTTAAAGAAACAGGTTCAGTTTTCTTAAAATAATATTATCTTGAAGTCCATTTGTTGATATGAATGGACTTTCTGATTTCAATGTGTTAACACTTTTTCAAATCCTGTCAGATTTTCAAAATTTGACAGGATAAACACTTCAAATTGGCTTGTCCGATTTTTACAGGAAAACCATTAACAAAGATATTATTTTATCATTCCTAAATAATATTTACTGTTTTACAAAAATATTCGTCTTATTATTGATTTTCAAAACATAAACACCAGATTCCAAGAAGGAAATATTGATTGAAATCGTATCATTATCAATGTTGTCGTATTTGATATTCTTATAAATAACATTACCAAAAACGTCCAAAACCGTAATATATTCATTCATTTCATCGACACCAGAAACCTTAATAAAAGTCATAGCAGGATTTGGAGCGATTTCGAATTGTGGTAGAATAGATTGAATATCAGCGATTACAATTTGGCTATAAGTTATCGTTCCGTCAAAATCAGTTTGTTTAAGACGATAGTAATTTTTTCCAATAGAAGGCAAATTATCCATAAACGAATACGTTTGTTTTTCTATCGTATTTCTATGACCTTCTACATGTCCAATTACTTCCCAATTTTTTGCAACCAACTTTTCAATAAGAAAAAAGGCATTATTCTGTTCTGACAAAGTTATCCAGTTGAGTGTAACCAAGTTATCTTTAGATATTGCTTTAAACGATAATAGTTCCACAGGTACATTCACAACTGTTTCTTCAATACTAAAATCCGCAAAAGTACCTCTTCATCTCTAAGACTCGTGGAATCATTTAAACTACGATAAATGCCCCATTTTGGGCGAATAAACTCCGCATCTGTTTTCCACATTCGTATATTGTTATCTGAATAAGACATTAAGTTGGAGTTATCCGAAATTTTGATAATATCTATTGCATAACTACCTGATTATCCATATGTTACTGTTTCTGTGACTTCTACCCAAACGCCTTTCATTGGTGTTAAATCAACTTGATGTATTGTAGATTGAGACGTTGTTGCAGCATAGCGAAGTTGTAATTTGTCAGGTGTTCCTTTCCGTGCTGTCAAGGTGATAGAAGGCATGCTTGACTCTGTTCCGCCGACTGCTTTTAGCTGATGAATATGAGTAAAACTTGCGGAAGATTGAAACCCGGCATCAAGTTTAAATTTCCAGACATATTCTACCGTTTCGCCCTCGATTCCTTTCAAACTATCAGGCGATTGGTCGTATGTTTTAATTTCATTTCGTTGCCTATTTTAAGGTAATAAATGACAAATTGATTTTGAAGTCAACAGGGTTTTTCGATTGTTACTTGTATTTTTCCATTATTAATATTTGATTTAACAAGAGATGGTTTTGAAGAACTATTTTCGGTTTTCCAAGAATCATATTGAGAAAATATCATTTAGTAGCTTTATTATTCACTACGCAAAATAATTGCGTAATCCATTCTCACCTTTGTATTGTCAACGATTAGGAAACTAATCATTAATTACTAAAACACTAAGACAATGAAAATTACAGGAAAGACATTAATCAAATTAGGATATCAATCAGGAAAATGGTTTAATCAAGCATTGATTGAAGCGAACGAACAAGCATTGGAAGGAGAAGATTTGAAAAACTATTTGGATTCAGTTGCTCCGCCGCCAGCGATATTTCCGTTTGAAACACCGATTAATTATTATAAAAATATAGAAGCAGAAACGGAATTAGAGCAAGTCAATGTGAATCAAGTTTTGTGGACGATGGAAGAGTTGATGAAAACGCCAACTTTGGTGAATGGTGCGATTATGCCTGATGCTTGTCCGACTGGTGCGAAAGGTCAAATTCCGGTCGGTGCAATCGCTGTGGCGAAAAATGCGATTCATCCGTCAATGCATTCAGCGGATATTTGTTGTTCTGTTATGGCGACGAATTTTGGTAAAATCAATCCAAAATTAGTGATGGATGCAGCTTTTGGAATTACGCACTTCGGTGGTGGCGGACGAGATGAGTTCTGTAAATTACCTGACGATTTAAAAACTCGAATGAAAGCTAATTTCTTTTTAAATAACGATAAAAGTCGAGGTTTAGCAGCGAAACACTTAGGAACTCAAGGCGATGGAAATCATTTTTTATTCATTGGTATTTCTAAAAAAACTGGTGATACAATGATGGTGACACATCATGGAAGCCGAGGTTTAGGTGCGTATTTATACAAAAAAGGAATGGCGGTTGCGGAAGGTTTCCGAAAAGTTTTATCACCAAAAACATTAGCGAAAAATGCTTGGATTCCTTACGATACAGAAGAGGGAAAAACATATTGGGAAGCCTTGCAAATCATTCGTGATTGGACAAAATTAAATCATACGACTTTACATAATGCAACTTGTGAAGTCTTGAAAACACAACCGATTGACCGATTTTGGAATGAACATAATTTCGTATTTAAAGACGATGATTTATTTTATCACGCCAAAGGTGCAACACCTTTAGATGATAAATTTGTGCCAGATTCTAAAGACGGTTTGCGTTTAATTCCGTTAAATATGAGTGAACCAGTTTTGATTGTTCGAGGAAAAACAACAGTGAATAATTTAGGTTTTGCACCACACGGAGCTGGACGAAATACGAGCCGAACAGCTCATATCAGAAGTAAATCTGATAAAACGATTGAGCAAGTTTTCAAGGAAGAAACTGCTGGTTTAGATGTTCGATTTTTCTCTGGAAACGTGGATATTTCAGAATTACCGAGTGCATACAAAAATGCTCAAAATGTGAAAGACCAAATGGAAAAATTTGGTTTAGGAGAAGTTGTCGATGAAATTATGCCTTATGGTTCTATTATGGCAGGAGATTGGCAAAAAGATGCTCCTTGGCGACATAAAAAACGAAAGAAAAAACTGAAAAAAGATAATTGAAAACAAAAAAAGTGACCTCAAAAGAGGTCGCTTTTTTGTTTTGAGTGAATAACTATTCCGATAAATCAATCATACTTAAATTCATCAAACGTGCTTCTTGGTCAGAGATACTTCCGAATCCTAAAAATCCACCTGCTGATTTCGCTACTTGTTTAGCGAAACTTCTCCAATTTTTTACTAATTCGGCAGCAAATAAACCATCAATTTTTGCCAAAATAGGATTTAATTCAGCTAATTCATTTTCTAAAGATAAGATACGTTCTTGATTACCTTTTTCTCCATCTAATGCCGCTTGTAATGCTTCATCAAAATAAGTATCTGCAATTTCGTAATAATTGAATAACGCCTCGACTCCAGTTTCTTGGCGATAACCTATTACTTTTTTTGCCCATTCAGTTTCTTGTGCCTCAATCTTGCTATCCGCCGCAGCGATTAAAACTGCAATTAAAGCTGGTGCTTCGTATAATCGTTTTGTTTCGCTATCCGTTAAGCCTTTGAATTCTTGAATTTTTAACATGAAAGTTGTATTAATTAAAATATTAAGTATTAAATATGGTATTTCTTATTATTAAAATAATGTTTTATTACTAATAAGAAATTTTTTATTCAACCAAATTTCAACACAAAAATAAGTATTAATTTAGTTGTGTCAAATGATGTGCAATAAATTTCACAATTTGTTACTTTTGTAGCGAGTTACGGGTTGCAAGTCACGGGTTTGACTGTTTTAGCGACAAATAATAAACTTATAAAATTTAAACTATATAAATTTATAATCTATCGTCAATTCGTAAAACCCGCAACTCGAAACTCGAAACCCGTAACTCAAAACACAAACCATGATAATTAAAGATATAGCAAATATTGCGTCATTTATCGCAGGTGATAAAACGATTATAAAAGAAGTGTTACATCCGTCAAATGATACTGTTGATATTCCGTATAGCTTCGCACATGCAACGGTCGAAGTTGGTGAACAATCATTGCCACATCAGTTGAAAAGCTCGGAAGTCTATTATATTTTGGAAGGAACTGGAGAGGTTTATATTGATGACGAAAAGGAAATTATTTCAAAAGGTCAATTAGTTTTGATTCCATCAATGGCAACTCAATGGATTAAAAATATCGGTGATAAACCGTTAGAATTTTTATGCATCGTTCATCCTTTTTGGAAAGTAGAAGATGAAATTGTTTGAAACGGTTGACGGCAGAGGGACGCTTCGCTTGACGGTTTTTAAAAAATAAAATTCTATGATTAAAAAAATTATTATATCAATTGGAATAATATTAATGATTATTGGTGGTTATTTTTTTATTAATTATGTAATGATTTCAAATGGATTTAAACATGATGAAATAGCAAATAATTTGATTTATAATAAAGAAACTTGGGAAAATGGAACGTACAGACAACGAGGACAAATGTATAATTATCTGTATGACAGTATTGGAATCATTGATAAATCTAAAAATGAATTATTACAAATATTAGGAAAGCCTGACAATGAATCGGATTTAATAGATGGAGAGTATCATTCAAAGATTTCTTATATCATTGATAAAGGTGATTTTTTCACTTATGATATGACCATTTTCTTTGACTCCACTAATCATGCAAATTTTATATTACTCGACGATTAATAAAATCTATAATAACAAACTATGAATAAATTTAAAATATTGATTTTCAGCTTTTTAGCGATTAGCTTAATTGCTTGTAGCAATGAAACTACAAAAGAACCTTGTTTATACGGCGAACCAACACCAATTTTAGAAAAAAATACAGAAGGTGTTTCAGAATACACTTTTGCGTCAAGCGATAGTAGCGGAACAGAGTCTGCTTTACTAACGGATTCCTTATTAAGTGAAGGACAAATTCGATTTACAATGAATCAATCTGGTTGTAACAAAGTTAAGCAAGTTTTTACGTTTGAGTTACCTCAAAATGATTATTCTACTCAAGCCGATTCGTTCTTTGTACAACGAGCAGCAGAAGGTTTGATGGTTTTATCACAAAAAAGTTCGACCGCAAGTCAGTCTTTTATTCCAATGTTTGCGGTTGAATTAAATGCTTTTGCAGCAGGTGTTACATTAAATAAACCTTTAGCGGTTGATTCTAAAAATGCACCAGGTGTCTTTTTTGTCATTACCAAAATAGCGACACAAAACGAAGGGATTATTACAGTTGAGTTTTTGACGGTTGACGGTTGACGGTTGACGGTTGACGGTCGCTTCGCTGACGGACATTCGCTTCGCTCATTTGACGGTGGACGAAAAAAAAACGGTTGAATTCGACTTATCGAATTCAACCGTTTTTTTTATATAATACGTTCCGTCAACGAAGCGGCCGTCAAATGAGCATAGCGAATGTCCGTCCACCGTCAAGCGAGGAACGAGCGACCGTCTTACTTTTTAAAAGCATAAAAATATTCACCAGGATAATCTTCATAAACACCTTCTAACATGACTTTATTATCGGATTTTTCGATAATTGCTGTTAACTCATCGACTGTAGAAACTGCTTTATCATTCACTTTTGTAATAATAAAACCTGGTGTTAAATTCGTTCTATCAATGGTACTTCCTTTGCGAACGCTAATCACTTTTACACCGTTTTCCACACCTAAAGTTTTCATTTCTTCACTCGAAGCGGAGCGAAGTTCAAAGCCTAAATCATCCAATAGTTCTACCTCTTTTTTAATTTTTTTTTTAGTAGAAAGTGTTGTTCGATTGCGTTTATCTTTTAGTGTAATATCTGTTTTGTAGACCTTTCCTTTACGAATGTATTTAATTGATAATTCGTCACCAGGACGATAACGAGCGACTTGTTCCTGTAAAGCAGGCATTGTTGGTACTTTCACATCATTGATATGAGTGACGACATCGCCAGCTCTTAATTTTGCATCATCTGCAGCCGAATTAGGATTGATTTGAGCGATATGAACACCTTCTAATTTTTTCAATCCTGATTCTTTCGCAATAGTTTCATCAACATCTTCAATCGTTACACCTAAAAATCCACGTTGTACTACGCCAAATTCTTTTAAATCTTTAACAATCTTACGAACTAAATTTGCTGGAACAGCAAATGAATAACCTTCATAATGACCTGATTGTGTGATGATTGCAGTATTTATACCAACCAAATCACCATTTGTATTTACTAAAGCACCTCCGCTATTACCCGGATTTACGGCAGCATCAGTTTGTATAAATGATTCGATTTTATAATTACCTTCCAGAATATTAATATTTCGACCTTTTGCACTTACGATTCCTGCGGTTACGGTTGAAGTCAAGTTGAATGGATTCCCAACTGCCAAAACCCATTCGCCGATACGAGTAGAATCTGAATTTCCAAATTCTAAATACGGCAAATCGTTTTTATTAATTTTAATTAATGCTAAATCTGTCGAAGGATCTTTTCCAATTACTTTTGCCTCAAAGGTACGTTTATCATGTAAGGTTACTTCTAATGTATTTCCATCTTCGATAACATGATTATTTGTTACAATATATCCATCAGAAGAAATAATCACACCAGAACCTGTTGAAATACCAGGATTTAAACTTCCCCAAACATCATTATTTTTTGAGCGTTTTGAACCAGCTAATGCTTTGATATTTACGACTGATGTCGTTACCATTTCAGCAGCCTCAATAAAGTCGGTTGGAGCAGACGTGAAATTGATAGTTTTGTCAGGGCTTGCCATATCAACTTCGCTAAATGCATCACCTCGATAACTGGCATATTGTGCAGAAGAACGTTCTTGAATCGTTACGATTTCTGTAGGTTCACCTTTTACCCAATCATAAACGCCAACAGACAGCAACGAACTGATGACAGCTACTAAAACAATTAATCCTAAATTTTTCATGTAATTGTTGATTATGTACAATCTAAGTCAAATCAAATAACTATAATCACCTTAAATTGAAGTATTTTATTCAAAGATGAAATGCTATAATATTCTTATTATCTCACAAACTACAAATTGCTTACTATTTTTACAATTAGTTTCTATTAAAATTATGAAAATCAACGATATTATAACGATTTTTGTTGACGATTTAACGAAAGTTTATTTAAAAATGCTTGATTAGCAATCGAATAATACTTTATCACCGAGGTTTCGGGACACGTACCTCATAGTTTATACTTAAAAATATGAGTTATCTAAGAAAAATGTTTGAAAATCAACCTGATGATAGTCATTATGTTGGCAATATTTTCGGTTGGAAAATATCTATAATTGGTGCAATTGTAATGCTTGTTGTTGGTGCTTTGATTGCTTACGGTCATTTTACAGGACAAATTGATATTGAAACAGGCGAACCAATTAATAAAACAACAACAGTTGATAGTAATTCAGTCGACAGTTTGCAGTAAACAGTAAGCAAAACAACTCCAACGGAGTTAAAACAATAGCAATGGGTAAAACCCATTGAAAACGAACAAAAAATGAAATTTTATAAATATCAAGGAGCAGGAAATGATTTTGTGATGATTGATAACCGTGAAAAAGTTATGGCAATCACAGAACACAAACGGATTGAACAATTGTGTGATAGACGTTTTGGAATCGGTGGAGATGGTTTGATTTTGATTCAGAACCATCCGGATTATGATTTTGAAATGGTATATTTTAATGCTGATGGTTACCAAACTTCGATGTGTGGAAATGGTGGACGTTGTGCAGTGGCTTTTGCCAAATATTTAGGCATCATTGATACAACAACTCGATTTTTAGCAATTGATGGCGAACACGAAGCCATTATTGAAAAAGAGAATTGGGTAGAGTTACAAATGTCGAATGTCAACACGGTTGAGATTAATTCTGATAACTTTATATTAGACACTGGTTCGCCTCATTATGTGACTTTCGTCAATGATGTTACAGAAATTGACGTATTTAATCAAGGTCGTTCTGTCCGATATAACGAGCGGTTTAGCGAAAAAGGGATTAATGTTAATTTTGTAGAAAACACCTTGCAAGGAATTTCCGTTGTTACTTACGAACGTGGCGTTGAAGATGAGACTTTAGCTTGTGGAACTGGCGTTACCGCTTGTGCGATTGCACATTGGATAAAAAATAAAAAATCTACGAATATTCAAATCAAAGCAAAAGGTGGCGATTTGTCCGTTCGTTTTGAGCCTTTTGGTCATAATCAATTCAAAAATATTTGGCTCTGTGGTGGAGCAACTTATGTTTTTGAAGGCAATATTTAAATATAAAATATGAGGTATGAAGTATAATACAATCGACTTCATATCTTATACTTTATACCTTATACCTAAAAAATTGAATCAACGTTTCGATATATTGTGTAATAATTGTGGTCAACAAGTTGTATTCCGACCTCTTCAGGAAATGGCGACTTGTTCGTCTTGTGGTACACATTTGAAATTGGAGGAAACGGAACGAACGATTTCTGCTGTTGTTATCGAAAAAAAAGAGTTTCTCAAAATACAACAACAGCCAATTCCTATTAATCAAAATCCTCATTATGACCAAGAACAAGAATTTATTGAATACGCACAACGGCTCAAACAATTAGAAAAAGACTGGAAAGAAGAACAAGAAAAATTTAAAGTGAAAAATAATAAAAAGATGATTTTGCCTCGAAAAACGCAAAGTTTGCTCTTTACTATTGCTGGTGCTTGTTTGTTGATTTGTGGAATTTTCTTTTGGCGAGGAAGTACATTTTTATTGATAATCGGTGGAATTTGGCTGTTTTCGAGTGGTAAAGAATATTATAAATCTATTCAATATGAACAGGCGAAACAAGATTATGAAGATGAGAAAGAACGATTACAAATGGCAATTGATTTATTACATTGAATAGACTAAACTAAATTATTCCCGTTTCACTGAAACGAAAAGTAGAAATCACAATTATTAAATTTGGCTTCACAAAATGCTTTTTTATGTAGATTCCGTAGGTTTTCTAATAAATTGTAAAAAAGGTCTGTGTGAGATGATTGTTGTGCAAGGTATAAGAACATTCGACAGACGATTTTAAATCGCCCGTCGAATTCTTATTTAGGAATGATGAAAAAATAAATTGGTGATTTTGATAAGAAAAATTTTGTTTTATACGAGGCATTTTTTGAGGGAATAGCATTGCTATTGCTGAAAAAAATAACGACGTAGAAAGCAAAATTTAGCAATCAAAATCGGTAAGTTATTATTTTATCATTCCTTATGTTATGGATTATCGTAAAAATCACTAATTATAACATAACATATTGCAAATTATTTTAAACCGATAATAGCTAATATCAGCGAAAAATGGAAAATTAAAAATCATAACACCGCTCACAATTTTGACTTCAATTATTTTCCAATCAATACAAAAGCTGCCCAATATCTCGGATTTGCTGCTGTCGGATCTTTCAACATTTTCAATTTCGCTTGACGTAATGCTGCCGAATAATCATTTGTTTCTAAGTAAGACTTATAGAAATCAATCATAAGTTCTGCACTGTATTTGTCACTGACTTTCCAGAGCGAAAACATAACGTTATTTGCACCTGAATAAATAAAACTGCGATTCAATGCAATCAAACCTTCGCCCGAAACGAACTGCCCAATCCCGCTTTCACAACTACTTAAAACGACCAAATCTGCTTTAATATCTTGCATTTGGATTTCGTTGGCAAAAAGTAAGTTATCTTCTGGTTTATCGGTTTTGCTATAACAAGCTAAAGCGGATAAACGAGGATTTTGAAAATTAACTAAACCATGAGTTGCAATATGAACAAATTGATACGATTGTTTTTTGGTGGCTTGATTGTAGTTTGTTTTTGTTGCATTTTCTTCTAACAAAATGGTTGTTTGCCCTTTGCCTTCCAATGTTTTAGCAATTGTTTCTACTTCCGTTTTCGTATTTGGCAAAGATAGAAATCGGTTGTTTTCAACACCTCGATATAAACTATCAATTAAAAAATCAATAGCACGAGTTGAGCCAACAGAACCTTCATTAAATACTGGTGCAAATGCAAATAAAGAATTATCTTTTATCGCAGGTTTGTTTTTGAGTTGAGAATAGATAGTAGCCGAATATTGATAACTGATGTCGTACTTTTTGATTAGAAAATCAAGTTCATTGAATGGTTTTTGCTCGTTTGTGGCAAGTAATATTTCAAAAGGAATATCAAAGAATAGGTCAGATGGTGAAAATAATAATTGACTATTATTATCAATATATTTTTCAATTGGAGTCATTAGTTTTAGATATAAACGATGATTAATTTCAATTAATTTATTTCGATTTGAGGATTGTATTAATAAAGGATTTTTTAGCAACTTAGAACAATTTTTTATATCATTAAAAAACTCATCATCAATATCTACTTTAATAATATTGGTTTCGTCTTTTGTAATTAGATAGATGTCTAATGTTTTAATTTCTGGTATTGTATAGGATATGAAAATATCATTATTATTTAATGTATTTTGTAAAGTAGAAACATTTACAATGTTGATGTCATAAGTATTATTGATTGCTTTTTGATGTGTTATACTTTGCGATTCTATGAAATAGTTATAAGTTTTGGTAGCTTTCAAAAGTTTTTGTTGATAATATTCTAAACTATCATTAGATGATAATGCTACTTTTAAATTATAAGTTTCTATCATGCGAGATAATTTAATTTTCTCATTCAAAATATCTTGAGGTAAATCTAAAGGCGTTATTGTTTTGTTTAGAATAGCTGATTTTTTTCTTTCAGTAAACTCGAATGCTTTATTAAAGGACTCTTCTGATTGCTTCATCAGGTAAAGTTCTGTATGAACTTGTTCCATTTGATTCATTAAAGGTATATAGTAATACTGATTTTGAATATATAGAGATATATCTCCTTTATCTTTTGGATTCATTCTTTCTAAAAAAACTAAGGATAATGTTCCTGTTTGAGAAGCATTTTCAAGAAGCTCATTCTTCATTTGTTGTTTATTCTTCATTGCTTTTTTATAAAGTGCTTGGGACTTAAATCGCAATAATGAATGAACTTCCATATCACTATATACCTTAGCATTTGGAAATGGATTATCATAGGTGTTTTTAGGCGTAAAATCAATTACAAGTTCTGACAAAGCTTTTTGTATTTCTTCTAATGCTTTGTCATATTTTCCTATTCTAATTAATAAATCTGCATACTTGTCAATATAATTTGGATTATAACCATATTCAAATGATTTTTTTATTGCTATTTCAGCATTGTTAAAATCTTCAATATCTAAATACGAAATAGCTAAATTTGTATAAGAAAGAATTAAATCTTGATTATATTTATGATCATTATTTTCTTCTTCTAAAAGTTTAATCCCTTCTTTTTCATATAAAATAGCGTTTTCAGTATCATTAATTACTGAAAACGCATAACCAATATTACTATACATAAAACACTTACTCATAGTGCCTATATTATTATTCGTTTCGATTATATTAAGAGCTTTTTTTATATGAAGATTCATTTGTGTTAAGTTATTTAATTCTGCATAAATCATCCCGAGTTGTATCAATAAATCCGCAACGGTAGCAATATTAAAAACATCATATTTTTCATTTAGTCTGAGGCATTCAGAGTAATAAAGTATAGAACTTTCGTAATCTTGAATTATTGAATAATAATCAGCTTTGAAATAATTGAGTGTTACCCAATATTTATCAAATAGTACATTTGTAGATGATTTCAAAACAGTTTCTATCTCGTTTACATAAACTTGAAACTCCTGTTTTCTACGCAATGCATTATGAGAATTATAGATTTCATCAATAAAATAAAAATATACCTCCTCATTCTTATTTATACTTTTCTTGGCTTTAGGAATAGATTCAAATGCTTTCTCAGGTTCATAATAATTTAAAACTTTAAGGTATGCTACATAAGCATATCCTAAATATGGATGTTCATCAGTGTTTAATTTTGATTTGGCTTCCTCCATAACTTTTAAACTATATTCTTTTCCTGCTATTTCGTCATCACAAACCATTCTTAAAGCTAAGGCTGACTTAATTAATAGAGATTTTGGGACAAATGGGTGAGCCTTGTAAAGATTTAATGCTTCTTCTAAAAGTTCAAGTTGATGAGGATTACACTTACGAAATTCATAAGTAATTGCTTCCTCATACAACCGATTTGCTTTTGCGGTATCTTCCTCGATATTTCCAGTCGGTTGTCCAAAAACCGTTACAGTAACAAGCGTGAAAATTGTAAATAATAGGTGTTTCATTGTTTTAAGATTTATATTATAAAATAATTTGTTTTCGTAAATATCTAAAATTAAATTAAAGCCAATCTGTACAGTTGTATCTCTGTAACAATAATGGGCAAAAAAATTAATCTATCAACTTTCGATAACCTGTAGGCGTGTAACCTGTCCATTTTTTAAAAGTCTTTGAAAAATGCGACATATCATGAAAATGAACCATTTTAGCAATGAAAGTGATGGGCAAATCTGTTTGAAGTAATTGGTCTTTGGCAAAAGTAATCTTTTTTTTGGTAATCAATTCTCGTGCATTCATCTTATAGTAAGTTTTCAGTTTTCTATGAATATACATTCGACTTACACCCATTTCGTTAGCGATAAATTCATCCTTTAGATTTGGGTTTAATAAATTTGCTTTAATAATTTTATTAACTCGTTTTTTAAATTCTTTGGACGTATACATTTTTTAGAATTAGTTTGAAGGTTAATCCCACAAACCTGAGAAGTGTCACATTTAAATGATGAATGTTGGAGAAAAAATGATTTTAATAAAAAATATGATTTTTCTTATAATTATTAGAATCAATGATTTTTATCAATCTTAACAAAGATTCACTTATATAAATAATTGATTCTAAATAGTATAAGTTATCTAAAGTATTGAAAAGACGTGTCAGAAGAGTTATTTAGACTTATTATAAAAGCCTTTTTTTATTGACAAACTGTGAAAATATTTAGATTACTATATATGAAAATGGGATTAATTTCTATCTTTGCGGCAATTCAGAGACAGATTAAATATTCGTTTCAACGGAAATGAATAATATTTTATTATCAGATTAGAATTTACAAAAAAAATGATTTTTCTCATTTTTTTAAGTTAAAATGTTTTCATTTGTCTTTTTAGGAAAAGCCATAATATAGTTTTGGTTTTGTTAAAAAATGACAAATGGAAAATGGGTTTGTTAATAGTTTGTTAAAACTCTATTTATTTAGATGTCATCTAAATAGATGTGCAGATTTAAAAATGAGTTGGTAAAACATTTTTCACGTTGTAAATTTGCGTGACAAATGAGTGACATATATGACTTAAAGAAATATATGTCAATATTATAGTCAAATAGAAAGTTAAAACACTTAAATAATAAATATACGATGCTACGTAAAAATTTACTACAAGTAATACTGGCATTCTTCTTCGTTCAAGTTGCTTTTGTAGCAACAGCACAAGATGGTAAAGCACTATTTCAAAATAATTGTGCATCTTGTCATGCTAAGAACATGAAGACTAACGCAACAGGACCTGCACTTGGAGGAACTCAAGAACGTTGGGCTGATTATCCAGAAGCAGATTTGTATAGTTGGATTCGTAACTCTCAATCAATGATTGAGTCAGGTCACCCAAGAGCAAAAGAACTTTGGGCAGAATGGGGACCAACAGTAATGACTTCTTTCCAAAACTTGAAAGATGAAGAGATTGCAGCTATTTTAGGTTACATTGATGAGGTTTACACAGCTGTTGAAGTTGTCGGTCCAGTTCCTCCGGGAAATCCAAATGAACCAACTGATTCTGGAAATTCAACTTTATATTTCGGAGTTTTATTTGCTGTTTTAGCTTTATTAGCAATTGTTTTAGCTCGAATCATTTCGAACTTAAACCATATGGCTAAAGTGAAAGCAGGTGAAGATGTAGGAGAGCGTCAAACTTTAGTACAGTTATTAACGGATAAACGATTGTTAGCATTCTTGACGTTTATTTTCATTGTGATAACAGGTTACACTACTGTTAATAATGCGATTAATTTAGGTCGTCAGCAAGGTTATACACCTGAACAACCTATCAAATTCTCTCACGTAACACACGCAGGAGATAATAAAATTGATTGTCAATACTGTCATGATGGTGCAAGACGCAGTAAGCATTCTGTGATTCCTGCTACTAATACTTGTATGAATTGTCACGCAGCTATCAAAGATGGTTCAAAATACGGACGTGCAGAATTGACTAAAATATATGCTTCTATTGGTTTTGATCCTACAAAAGGAGCAGGACAATATATTGAAGACTATGAGAATATGAAGCCAGAAGATGTTGAAAAAATCTTCAAAAAATGGTTGACTGATGGTTTTGCAGAAGATGTACAGGCAGGAAAATTAACTGCAAGTGAAGCAACTGTAGAAGCAGACAAATTATTAGGTCCTGTAATGGCACAAGCACAAAAGCCTATCAATTGGACTCGTATTCACAATTTGCCTGATCACGCTTATTTCAATCACGCACAACACGTAACAGTTGGTGAAGTTGAATGTCAAACTTGTCACGGTAAAGTAGAAGAGATGGAAGTTGTACAACAGTATTCACCTTTATCTATGGGTTGGTGTATTAATTGTCACCGTCAGACAGAAGTACAATTTGAAGATAATGAATACTATGAAGCTTATCAAAACTACCATGAAGATTTGAAAAATGGTAAGTTAGATAAAATCACAGTTGAGGATATCGGAGGTTTAGAGTGTCAAAAATGTCACTACTAATCAATAAAGTTATCAGTCGATAGTTATTTAAGAATAACGAAACAAAAATTAATTTAAAACTAATAAAGTGTGAATTAGTAAGTTGAATTTTAATAGTTCATAATTAATAATTCATAGTTATATAAAATATCGCTTTCAGTCCATGAAACAAGAAAATCAAAATATTTGGGTAAGTGTTGAGGATTTGAATAACGAGCCAGAATTCGTTGAACGTTCAAAGCAGGAGTTTTTTGAATTACCTGTAGTCGATGCAATGAGTTCAGATGAGAATGTCATTGAAGAAGCGACTAAAAATAGTAATCGTCGTGACTTTTTGAAATATATGGGATTTGGTTTGACCGCAGCGACCATTGCTGCGAGTTGTGAAATCCCTGTTCGTAAAGCTATCCCTTATGTAGTAAAGCCTGACGCAATCGTTCCTGGTGTAGCTACATATTACGCTTCTACTTTTGTGAAAGGTGGTGATGTATGTCCTGTTGTAATTAAGACTCGTGAAGGTCGTCCTATCAAGATTGAAGGAAACGCAATGTCTGCAATGACAGGTGGTGGAACAAGTGCAAGAGTACAAGCTTCTATTTTAGAGTTGTATGATACTGCACGTGTTCGTAAAGCAGCAGCTCCTAACAAGAAAGGAAAAGTAAAAGATACTTCTTGGGATAAATTAGATGCAAAAATCAAAGGGGAATTGAAGCCTGATGCTGCTGTTCGTATTGTTACGAATACAATTGTTAGTCCTTCTATTAATGCTGCGATTGAAGAGTTCAAAGTAGCATATCCTAACACAACAGTTGTAACTTATGATGCTGTTTCTGCTTCAGGACTATTAGATGCAAATGAAGAGAACTTTGGTCAAAGAGTTGTTCCAAGTTATGATTTTTCAGCAGCTAAAGTTGTCGCAACTTTCGGTGCTGATTTCTTAGGTACTTGGATTTCTCCAGTTGAATATGCGGCAGGATTTGCGAAAGCACGTAAAGCAAATAAAGACATGGTGAGACTATACGCTTTAGAAAGCGGAATGTCTTTGACCGGTTCTAATGCTGATCACCGTGTATTTGTAAAACCTTCTGAGCAAGGTCAAGCGGTATTAGCTTTATATAACGAGATTGCGAAAGCAAAAGGCGAAAGTTCAGTTTCTGCACAGAAGTTGAGTAATGCTAAGTCAAATTCGGCTATTAAAGAAATGGCTAAAGATTTATTAGCGGCTGATGGCTCAATCGTAATTTCTAATTCAAATGATAAAAATGTTCAAGTTGTAGTTAATAAAATTAATGATTTATTAGGAAACTACGGCAATACAATCAGTTTTGCAAATCATTCTAACCAACGTCAAGGTGATGACAAGGCAGTTAGACAAATGATTGCAGATATGAAAGCTGGAAAAGTTGATGCAGTTATCATCAATGATGCAAACCCAGTATACGATGCACCAAATGCATCAGAATTTGCAGTAGGATTAAAGAAAGTAAAAACGGTTATCTCTTGTGATAGTTGGTTTACAGAAACCTCTGAACATGCAAATTACTTAGCACCTCAAACTCACTTCTTAGAATCTTGGGGAGATGCAGAAGCTAAAAAAGGTCATTTCTCAGTTGTTCAACCTACAATTGCTCCTTTACATGAAAATCGTCAATTTATAGAATCATTATTGGTTTGGGCAGGTTCAGAAGCTACAACAGCTTATGATTATGTAAAGAATCTTTGGTCGACAACTGCTTTAGCAGGTGCATTAGATGCAACAATGGCTTGGGATAATGCTTTACATGATGGTGTTGTGAGTGTTGGTGGAGGAGAAGCAGTAGCGACTTTTACAGGCGAAGTTTCAGCGGCAGCATCTAAAGTAGGAAAAGGAGGAAGTGGAATTGAAGTAAGTTTCTACGAATCAGTTAATATCGGTGGAGGTCAATATGCAAACAACCCTTGGTTGCAAGAAATGCCTGACCCTATTAACCGTACTGTTTGGGATAATGTATTGATGATTCCTGTTTCTTGGAGTGCAGATAGAGGAAACTATGTGAATGCAGAAGGATTTGAAGGATTAAAAGATGGTGATAAGGTAGACTTGACAGTTGGGAAAAGTACATTTGAAACAGTTGTAGTTCGTCAATTTGGACAAATGCCAGGCACAGCTTCTATTGCTTTAGGTTACGGACGCACAGAAGGTGGACGTGTAGCTAAAGGTGTTGGAAATGATGTTACACCAATGTTGTCTACTTATAAAGATGGAAGTAGAAAATATTTTGCAACAGCAACGGTTTCAGGTAAGAAAGGAGAAGATAAAGATTTCGCTTGTGTTCAGATGCATCATACAATGGGTGTGTATGATTCAGAAAAACCTGATGTAAATGTTGATGAGAAATTATTCGCTTTCCAAGGTTCATTAACAAAACGTTCTATCATTCGTACAGCAGATATTAGTGAATTAGATACGAAGATTGATGATTTAAAGCATGAGCGTGAACATCACCAAAAGTTAAATAAATATTCATTATACTCTGGTCATGATTATGACTATGAACAAGGTCATCACTGGGGAATGAATGTTGATTTAAGTGCTTGTATTGGTTGTGGAGCTTGTCAAGTAGCATGTGTTGCTGAGAACAATGTTCCTATGGTTGGAAAACACGAGGTGAGTATTCATCACGAGATGACTTGGATCAGAATTGACCGTTATTATTATGGAGATGTTGAAAATCCGAGTGTCGTTTATCAACCGATGATGTGTCAGCATTGTGATAATGCACCTTGTGAAAATGTTTGTCCTGTTGCAGCGACAAATCATAGTTCAGAAGGTTTGAACCAAATGACTTATAATCGTTGTATCGGAACACGTTATTGTGCGAACAACTGTCCATATAAAGTACGTCGTTTTAACTGGTTAGATTATACAACTGCCGATTTATTTGCTTGGAATGAGCCGGGAATGGGCGTTGGAGGTGATACACCTTATTATGCAGATAATTTAACTCGTATGGTATTGAATCCAGATGTAACTGTTCGTTCTCGTGGTGTTATTGAGAAATGTTCATTCTGTGTTCAGAGAATTCAAGAAGCGAAATTGACAGCTAAAATAGAAAAACGTGCTTTACGTGATGGAGATTTGAAAGTAGCTTGTCAAACAGCTTGTCCGACAGGTGCGATTACATTCGGTGATATGAATGATAAAAACAGTGCGATTAGCCGTGAGTTAGCTGCTGATACAACTTACAAAGTTTTAGAAGAGGTAAATACTGCTTCGTCGGTTGGCTATCAAATGAGAATATCAAATAAGAATGAGAAAGTTGGATAGTTATTAATTTATTAAGCAATAGCTAATAATATTAAAACTATTTGTAGATAAAAAATTAATCATAGTTCCGTCTTATCGGAATCTAAATATTTTAAAAAATAAATTAGACCATGGCTTCAGTTATAGCTCCAGTAAGAGATCACTTAGTCGAAGGCAGCAAAAGCTACCACGATATTACGGAGGACATTTGCCGACCAACGGAAACAATGCCTAAAACGATGTGGTTAGTAGCACTACTGCTTTCAGTTGGCTGCTTAACTATTCTCATTGTTTCGATTGTCTATACAATTTGGGTAGGTATTGGTACTTGGAATTTGAATAGAACAATTGGTTGGGGTTGGGATATTACTAACTTCGTTTGGTGGATTGGTATTGGTCATGCTGGTACATTAATCTCTGCCATCTTGTTATTATTCCGTCAGAAATGGCGTACAGGTGTAAATCGTGCTGCAGAGGCGATGACGATTTTCGCTGTAATGTGTGCGGGTTTATTCCCATTAATTCACATGGGACGTATTTGGTTAGGATTTTTTATTTTTCCTTATCCAAATACAAGAGGACCTTTATGGGTAAACTTTAACTCTCCATTACTTTGGGATGTATTTGCGATTTCGACTTACTTAACGGTATCATTATTATTTTGGTACACAGGTTTAGTACCTGATTTCGCTACAATTCGTGACCGTGCAAAAGGTTTTCGTAAAACGATTTACAACTTCTTATCTTTTGGTTGGACAGGTTCTGCAAAACACTGGCAACGTTGGGAAGCATTATCATTAGTTTTAGCGGGTTTAGCTACACCTTTAGTACTTTCAGTACATACTATTGTATCTTTTGACTTCGCAACTTCTGTAATTCCAGGTTGGCACACAACTATTTTTCCTCCTTATTTTGTTGCAGGAGCGGTTTTCTCTGGTTTTGCTATGGTATTAACTTTAATGTTAATTGTTCGTAGAGTATTGAATTTACAAGATTACATTACGTTGAATCACATAGAGTCAATGAATAAAATCATTGTATTGACAGGTACAATCGTTGGTGTTGCTTACTTAACAGAGTTATTCATCGCTTGGTATTCAGGGTATGTTTATGAGCAGTCAGCATTTTACAATCGTGCAGTAGGAATCTATTGGTGGTCATATTTCGGAATGATGTTCTGTAATGTAATTTCTCCACAGATGTTTTGGTCTAAAAAGTTACGTAGAAATATTACATTTACGTTCTTTATGTCTATTATTATCAATATTGGTATGTGGTTCGAACGTTTTGTAATTATTGCGACAACATTGGCTCGTGATTATTTGCCATCAAGTTGGAGTTATTATATTCCTTCTTGGACTGAAATTGGAATTTATGTTGGTACATTCGGCTTATTCTTCACATTATTCTTGTTATTTACTCGTGTTGCACCGGTAATTGCAATCGCAGAAGTGAAATCAATTTTAAAAACAGCTGGCGATCAATATATAAAGGCAAATGCTGAAAAGTTAGCTAAGAAAGGAAAAGTTGAAGAAATTGCACACTAATATAAATTGGTAACTGAAAATGGATAAGTATTAATTATTCATTCACTAATAAATCAAAATAATAATTGAATCATAAAAATTTAGAATAAAGGGCGATAATAATTTATAGCTTATAATTCATAATTTATTTCTGATTCATAATTCATATAAAAATGTCTGATACTAAAGAAGTTTTATTCGGGTTATACGATGATGAACAAGACCTTATCAAAGCTATCAAAGAGGCTAATAAAAGAGGTTTAGATATCATGGATGTATATACGCCTTTCCCCGTCCACGGTTTAGACCAAGTTATGGGATTAAGCGAATCTCGTTTACATCAAGCGGGTTTTGTTTACGGGATGTTAGGTACAATGACGGCATTCGGTTTTATGTCTTGGGTATTTACTCGTGACTGGCCAATAATTTTTGGTGGAAAGCCTTATTTCTCTGCACCATCTTTCATTCCTATCACTTTTGAGTTGACAGTATTGTTTGCTTCAATTGGTATGGTAGTAACTTTCTATGTTGTATCAGGTTTAGGTCCAGGTATTACGAATCGTTATTTACATCCTCGTATTACTGATGACAAATTTTGTATTGCATTTGAAACAGAAGGAAAATCTGAAAGTGATTTAGGAGGAATTCGTGATTTCTTTAGCACAACAGATGCATCAGAAGTTCACCAAAAAGAGGTTTAGTAATTAAGTTTAGCTAAATCAAAATTCTATTTGAAAAATCTATATTAAGAATATATAAAATGGAAAATAAAGGTCGTTTATTCTTATTGTTGGGTATCATTGGGCTTTTCGTGTTGTCGAAAGTTGCCTGCAATAAGAGTGATGGAAATCATCCTGGATATGAGTATATGCCTGACATGGCACACTCAATTGCTTACGAAGCAAATGTAGAAAATTATTATTCGCTAAATAGGTGGAGTAGTGAGGAAGAGTATATGGAATACGCTCAACCCCGTAAACCCATTTCGGGAACTGTTCCTCGTGGACAAGCAGGTTTCTTAAGCCGTCAAGGAGAAGCAAAAGATGCTGTTGCTAATGCAATGCAAGGTATGGCACCAAATGGTTTTGTTCCTTATTATTATGGTAATACAGAAGAGGAACGGACATTGGCTATGAATGATTCAAAAGTTAGTCGTGCGAACTACATGCCATCTATTACAGAAAGTGAAATGGCTCAAGCTAAAGAATTATATGATATTTTTTGTGGGATTTGTCATGGCGAGAAAGGAGATGGAGCCGGTTATTTGGTTCGTGATGGTGGAAAATATCCTGCGGCTCCTTCTAACTATTTAAATGAAGAGTTTTTAGGTGCTACAGATGGACGTTACTATCATGCAATTATGCATGGTAAAAATGTTATGGGATCTTATAAAGATAAAGTATCTTTCAAAGAACGTTGGATGATTATTCATTATATCCGTTCTTTACAACACAAGGCGACAGATTCAACAGGAACGGCTTATCCATTTTTAGCGGTAGCAGGAGCGGAGGTTGAAGCTCAGGCTGAAGCATTTAGTGTAGATGCAGCCGAAGCTTTAATTGATGAAATCTTATCGGGAGAAGGTGCAGCAAATACAGGAGAAGAAAATGTAGGAGGTGCAGCAGATAAAGCATTAATTTTAGAAAATGTATTTTTTAATACAGGGAGTTCTGAATTAAAATCTGAGTCTAAAATTGAGTTAGGAAAGTTAATAGCGGTTTTAACAACCAATAAATCTGTAAAAATTCAAATTAATGGTCACACAGATAATGTTGGTAATCCGGATAAAAATAAATCATTATCGAATGATCGTGCAAAGGCTGTTTTCGATTATTTAATCGGTAATGGTATTACAGAAGATCGTTTAACTTTTAAAGGATTTGGAGATACACGTCCAATTGCATCAAATGATACTGATGACGGAAAGAGACGTAATCGAAGAACAGACTTTATTATCTTAAAATAATCAACTATTTCACTTTTTACAATTGTATTTTAGTAAAATAGTTATTTCATAAAAATATTAATACTACCAAAATGAATCAATTTACCTTTACCAATAAGGAAAAAAGGTTCTCAATCGCTTTAATGATTGTAGGAGTTGTTGCAATAGTTTGGGGGCTTTTCACAGGCGAACATTCTGGAGCAAGAACTTGGACTAATATTCTTCATAATACCGTATTCTTTACAGGAATTGCTTTCATGTCTTTGTTCCTACTTGCTGCTCACACAACAGCTTATGCAGGTTGGTTTACTCCATTTAAAAGAGTATGGGAATCAATGTATGCTTTCCTGATTGCAGGAGTTGCATTAATAGGCTTAATAGTAATTGGATTGTGGGCAGATTTACATCATATATATCATTGGGCTGCAGAAGGTGTAATGGAGCATGATGAAATTCTTGCAGGTAAAGAACCTTTATTGAATAAAGTTGGCTTCACATTAGGGACAGTTGGTTTAGTAGCAGTTTGGTGGTTTTTTGGTAAAAAATTACGTGCCTTATCTATTGAACAAGAAACAGAAGGATACGAAATAACATATAAGAAAATTAAAGCTTGGGCGGGAGCGTTTTTACCTGTCGCAGGTTTCTCAAGTTTCTTAGTTGTCTTATATTTAGTCATGTCTGTAGATCCTCATTGGTATAGTACTTTATTTGCTTGGTACAATGCAGCAAGTTGGGTAGTATCAGCGACAGCGGCAACTATTGTTTTGTTGATTTATTTAAAAGATAGAGGTTATCTATCAAATGTAAATGAGACACATTTTCATGATTTAGGTAAATATTTATTCGGATTTAGTATTTTTTGGACATACTTATGGTTTTCTCAATTTATGTTAATTTGGTATGCAAATATCGGTGAAGAAACTATTTATTTTCAGTATCGACGTGATAACTTTCCAATATTATTTTTCTTAAATATAGGAATTAACTTTGTTTTGCCATTATTAATTTTAGTTAGAAATACTTCTAAACGTCGTATGGGTATTATGGCGTTCATGGCTGGATTGTTATTATTTGGTCATTGGATTGATTTCTTCTTAATGATAAAACCTGGTGTTTGGCATGAAATTGAGATGCATTCTGCACATGATGATCACGGACATAGTCACGATGAAGCACATGAGGGAGAAAAAGGACATTCGGATGCTTCTTCCACTATAAACTATGGAGAAGCAAAAGCAATCTTTACTGAAAATCAAGAACACCCTGAGCAGCATTCGGAAGACGATCATGGTGAAGAAGCACATCAAGACGAACATAATCATGATGCAGAACAACATGCACAAACCGATGATCATGGACATAGCGAAGGACATGATAATCATGCAACAAGTCATGATGATCATGGACACGAAGCACATGGGTCAGCAATGGTTTTTGGTTTTCATTTACCAGGTGGTGTTGAAATAGGTACAATGTTAGGTTTCTTGGGATTATTCTTATTTATCTTCTTTAGCTCTTTATCTAAAGCAGGTTTAACTCCTAAAAATGATCCGTATTTAGATGAAGGAGAACACCATAACTATGATGTTCAAGGGTTCTAAAAAACATTTATTTAGATTGAATCTAAAGAGATTATTTTATTAAACTTAAAGAAGGTAATCATATTTTATATGTATTATTTTTGTCGAGTAAATGATTTGAAAATTTTATTGAAAAAATAAATTATAATGACTGCTTTAGTAATTTTATTAACAATTGTTCTCGCTGTTGTCGTAATCATCCAAATTGGACGGTTATCAGAACTTGCAGCCAAAATACGTGGCGAAAAGGAGGCGGAAGCAGAAGGTAATAAGCGTAATGCTTATGGAATGTTAATCTTTATGATTGGCTTCTTAGTTTTCACTATTGCGACCTCTATCTATTATAAGAATTCAATCTTGTGGTATGGACCACATGTTTCTGCATCAGAGCATGGTTCATTATTAGATAATACTTTTAATGTAACTTTATTTTTTACAGCAATCGTGTTTTTTATTACACAGATATTATTATTCTGGTATGCTTATAAATATCGTAAGCAAGAAGGGAAAAAAGCTTTGTTTATTTCTCATAATAATCGTTTAGAAGTTATTTGGACAGCGATTCCTGCAGTTGTTATGACATTCTTAGTAGTTTCAGGTTTAGATACATGGAACACGGCTATGGCAGATGTTGCACCGAATGAAATACCTGGAAAAGATTATATAGAGATTGAAGCAACAGGAATGCAGTTTGCTTGGTTACTACGTCATCCAGGAGCAGACGGTTTATTAGGAACAAGAAATTATCAGTTAACGGATGGAACAAATCCTTTAGGACAAGATTGGACTGACGAAAAAAATCATGATGATCTTCATACTGATAAGATAGTATTGCCAGTAGGTAAAAAAGTAAGAGTACGTATTACTTCACGTGATGTACTTCATAACTTTGATTTACCACACTTCCGTGTAAAAATGGATGCTGTACCAGGTATGCCAACATACTTTGTATTCACTCCAACTGTAACAACCGAAAAATACCGTCAGAATTTAGGTGAATTAGGTAAGGATGGTAAACCTTTATATCCAGAGTGGTATGAATTATCTGATCCTGAAGACCCTGAAAGCCTACCTCGTTATAAGGCATTTAACTATGAATTAGCTTGTGCTGAATTATGTGGGAATGGACATTATAGTATGCGTCGTATTGTAGAAATTGTTACAGAAGAAGAATATGAACGTTGGTTAAAAGAACAAAAACCTTATTATACAACTTCAATCAAAAAAGAAGAAGCATCTACTGAAGAGGTAGTTGAAGAAGGTGCAACAGAAGAAGACGTAACAGAAGAATAGACAACACTGTTTTATAGATAAACTATTTAAAGGAAATTTTACTAACGGTATTTTCCGTAAGTTGAATAATAAAAATTAATAAACATGGCTAATCACGATCACAGTCATTTAGAGGAAGTAGCAGTACAAGATCATCATCATGGTCACGGTCATGATGACCATGACGATCACCACGGTGATAAGTACCAGTCTAATTTTATAACACATTATATTTTTAGTCAAGACCATAAAATCATTGCTCGTCAGTTTTTGATTACAGGTATGTTCTGGGGAGTTGTTGGTGCTTTAATGTCTTTGGTATTTCGTTTGCAATTGGGTTTTCCAGAAGAAAGTATGGCATGGTTACAGCCTATACTTGGAAAATGGATTGTTGTGGATGAAGCAGGAATGGGAACATTAGATCCTGATTTCTACTATGCGTTAGTAACAATGCACGGTACTATTTTAGTATTCTTTGTATTAACAGCAGGTTTAAGTGGTACTTTTAGTAATCTACTTATTCCATTACAAATTGGAGCAAGAGATATGGCATCACCTTTATTAAATATGATGTCTTATTGGTTTTTCTTCTTAGCAGGTGCAGTAATGTTTGCTTCACTTTTCTTAAGCACAGGACCTTTCTCGGGGGGGTGGACAGCATATCCTCCACTGAGTGCTTTACCTCAAGCTTCGTCAGGTTCAGGTGCAGGTATGACATTATGGTTGGTAAGTATGGTATTCTTTATTGTATCAGTCCTTTTAGGTGGTATCAACTATGTGACTACTGTATTGAATATGAGAACTAAGGGAATGAGTATGTGGCGTATGCCTTTAACAATTTGGGCATTTTTCGTTACAGCAATTCTTGGTATTTTATCATTTCCTGTATTAGCGTCAGCAGCATTTCTATTGATGTTTGACAGAAATTTAGGAACGAGTTTCTTTTTAAGTGAAATTTTTATAGGTGGAGAAGCATTAGAATATGCTGGAGGTAGTCCTATTTTGTATCAGCATTTATTCTGGTTTTTAGGTCATCCTGAAGTATATATTATTATTTTACCTGCGATGGGAATAGTATCAGAGGTTTTGTCTGTACATGCTCGTAAACCAATATTTGGTTATAAGGCAATGGTATTCTCAATTATGGCAATTGGTTTCTTATCATTCATAGTATGGGCACATCACATGTTTATGTCTGGAGTAAATCCTTTCATCTCTAATATTTTCGTAATATTCACATTGATTATTGCAGTTCCATCTGCCGTAAAAGTATTCAATTGGATTGCAACATTGTATGGGGGATCTGTTCGATTTACGACATCTATGATGTTTTCAATTGGTTTTGTATCAATGTTTATTTCGGGTGGTTTGACAGGTATTTTCTTAGGAAATTCAGCTATTGATATTCAAATGCATGATACTTATTTTGTTGTTGCTCACTTCCATATCGTGATGGGTGTTGCAGCATTCTTCGGTATGTTTGCAGGAGTTTATCATTGGTTTCCAAGAATGTTTGGTCGTTTTATGAATGAAACAATCGGTAAAATTCACTTTTGGGGGACATTAATTGGTGCTTATGCAGTATTTTGGCCAATGCACTATTTAGGTTTAGCAGGTGTACCACGTCGTTATTATTCATTCGCAACATTTGATTTTTCAGGTCAATTTGGTGCTATGAATAAGTTCATCACGATTGCGGCAATCCTTACATTTGCATTCCAAATATTATTTATTGTGAACTTCTTTTATTCAATTTATAAAGGACGTAAGCAGACTACAATGAATCCTTATGGTGCTACAACTTTAGAATGGACTGCTCCTGTTGATGCCGGTCATGGTAACTGGCCGGGGGAAATTCCTACTGTACACCGTTGGGCTTATGATTATGGTAGAGATGGAAAAGAATTCATTACTCAGGTTACACCGCTTGCAGAAGGCGAAGTAGATGGGGAACATTAATATATTGAATTATAAACTATAAACTATAAGTAGCATTTGCGAAAAATGTTTATAGTTCATAATTCATAGTTAAAAAGAATATTGTCTTGTCGGTAAAAGTAGCGAATCAAGAGAAATCATTTATCCGTCAAAAGATAGAAGATTACAAAATGTTAGTTAAGTTCAGACTTAATTTGCTTGTAGTATTTACTTCTGGAATTGGATATGTGATTGGAAGTGGACAGTATTTCACTTGGTCAGGGTTATTTCTGTTGTGTTTTGGTGGTTTTTTGATTACAGGTTCGGCAAACGCATTAAATCAGGTACTCGAAAAAGAGTATGATAAAATGATGCCTCGTACTTCAAATCGTCCATTGCCAACAGGTAGGATGACTGTTTCAACAGCTGTATTAACAGCAGGATTTATGAGTTTGTTGGGAATAATCCTCCTATCAGCGTTCAATCCGTTAACAGCATTGATTGGTACTGTTTCTTTGATAATTTATGCTTTTGTATATACACCAATAAAGAGGATTTCGTCTTTTGCCGTTACAGTCGGTGCGATTCCTGGTGCATTGCCTCCAATGATAGGTTGGGTTGCTGCAACGGGAACAATTGGAAGTGAAGCAATTATATTATTTGCCATTCAATTTTTTTGGCAGTTTCCTCACTTTTGGGCTATCGGTTGGTTACAACATGATGCTTATAAAAAAGCAGGTTATCATTTGTTACCGTCAAAGGGCGGTAGAGATAAAAGTTCAGCACTTCATTGTCTTATCTATGCAATAGTTTTAATTCCAATTAGTCTGTTCGTAGGATGGACAGGGATGGTTAGTTGGTTAGTTGTTGGTATTATTACAATAACTGCTCTATACTATACTTATTATGCATGGAAGTTTTATCAATCGTGTACAATGGAAGCAGCAAAACAATTAATGTTTAGTTCGTTTTTCTATCTGCCGATTGTCATGATTGCTTTGTTATTAGGTGTTATTTTATAGGATTTTATTAAAACTTAGGAAATGACTTATGCAAATAGTATGGCGTTAAAAACTACAAAAAAGCGAAGTAGAATACATCCTCAAAAATATGCTCTCTGGGTAGCATGTGCGAGTATGATTATGTTCTTTGCGGCTTTTACAAGTGCATATATTGTGAGACAGAGTGCAGGAAATTGGTTGGAGTTTGTAATGCCAAACTTGTTTTTTTTTAGCACTATTGTAATATTAGCAAGCAGTTTTACTTTACATGGAGCATTGATTGCTTTTAGAAAGATGAAAACACAATTGTTTAAAATTCTCTTAGGTATATCATTCGTACTAGGTATTACTTTCTTAGTGTTACAATATCAAGCATGGACATTGTTAACAGCAAACGGAATAGAACTAACAACAAATCCTTCAAGTTCATTTTTGTTTGTCATTTCAGGATTTCATGCGGCTCACGTTTTGGGAGGTGTAGTAGCAATAATGATTGCTTTTGTAACTTCATTAGTTAAAAAACATGAGGTCACACCTGTAAGACAATTAAGATTAGAGTTGACAACACAATATTGGCATTTTGTGGATATTCTTTGGCTCTATCTTTTCATATTTTTAATAGTTCAACAATAGAATTTAAACAGATTTTAAGCGGTTGTAAATCGTTGATAATAAAACCTTTAATATAAAATAATGGCTACGGATACAGTCGTACAACAAGATGTACAAAAAGACGAAAGTGCTTGGTCAGGTGGCAAACAACCTTTCAAAGCCAGTTACGGAAAGTTAATGATGTGGTATTTTCTTTTATCAGATGCTTTCACATTTGCGGGTTTTCTTATAGCTTATGGAGCATTACGTTTCAGTACACCTTCATGGCCCGTCCCTGATTTCGTATTTGCAAAAATACCGTTCTATTCGGGAGAAGCTCCTTTGATTTTTGTTACGTTTATGACCTTTGTTTTAATCGTTAGTTCGGTTACGATGGTACGTGGTGTACAAGAAGGACATCAGGGTAATCAAAAAGGTGTTGTAAAATGGATGGTTTGGACAATCGTTGGGGGTGCTGTTTTCTTAGGTTGTCAAGCTTGGGAGTGGACAACATTAATATCGGGCGAAGGTGTCACGGTAACGAAAAATCCTTTTTCAAATCATGATGAAGGCGGAACTTATCTTTCGGGGAGTGACTTAAAAAAAGAAGGCTTTAATGAAGTTAAAAAAGATGGAGCTACTTATTATTTAGCTGCTAATGCTCAAGATATTCCTGAGAATCGTTACTTTGTGAAATACGATCACAATAAAAACCCTTATGCTGGTGAATCATTTAAGGCAGATGAACCTTACTTAATCACTTATAGTCATGATACACACTTATATGAAGCAGGTGCGTACAAAACAACAGGTGGTGAAGTTAAAAAAGAAGGCTATGGCCCAAAAGCATTTGGTGCTTTATTCTTCTTTATCACAGGATTCCATGGGTTTCACGTATTATCAGGTGTGGTTTTCTTAATTATCATTGCGATAAATGTGGCAAGTGGTTTATATCAAAATCGTGGTAATCATTATGAAATGGTAGAAAAAATGGGATTATATTGGCACTTTGTCGATTTAGTTTGGGTATTTGTATTTCTTGTATTCTATCTACTATAAAAAATTGATTGTTGAAAAACTCTATTTGAAAATTTTTTAAATTATTATATAAAAATGGCTGGTGTAAGTTACGAAGAAGGTAAAAAACAGGCATACAGAGGTTTCATTCTTTTGGGTATTATTACCATAGTCGAGGTAATTATCGCCTTATTAGGGAATGGACACCTTATCGAAGGGTTTACTATTACAAAATGGATTATGTATCCATTAATGATTGCTTTTAGTTTATATAAAGCATATTTCATTGTTAATGAATTTATGCATATGCGTTATGAGGTAAAAGGCTTAGCAATGAGTGTTATATTACCTACTTTATTGTTAATATGGGCAATTTTCGCTTTCTTACAAGAAGGAAATTCTTGGGGAGAACGTCGTGAACAGATTAAAGATTTCAATGAAATTGACGCAAAAGAAGGTAAGCAGACGGGTAGTATATTAAAAATAGAAGAATTAGAATCTGGGTTACGATTCTCATAGATAAAATTTACATATAAAGAAAAAAGGCGAGTGTAAAAACTCGCCTTTTTTTATATCATTTTTTAAGATTTCAACTTAATTTTGTGGTATTTTAAATTTAATCTAAACAACTAATCTCTTTCAACATTTTGATATTTTGAGTGTTCCAAATACATTGTTATTCTGAACATTCAATAATTTGATTGTCGTTATATAAAGGTTATATAATCTATTGAAAATGAGTAAAATAAAAAAGAATAATATTTGGGTGATTTTGAGTTTATCTTTTTTTTTATTTGGTTTGCCATTAGGTTCATGGTATTACTTGAATGAAGGTTTGAATTATAGCAAAAGTGTTAAAAAGAAGTTAGAATCAAAAGGAGAAGTTCCTGCTTTTTCATTTACTGATCAAAATGGTCAAGTGATAACAAACGATAGTTTAAAAGGAAAATTGTATGTAGCAGATTTCTTTTTTGCAAGTTGTCCAAACGAGTGCTTAGAGATGGCTGAGAACTTGAAAGTAGTTCAAGAGGCTTTTAAAGATCATCCTAAAGTAGTTATTGTATCGTTTTCAACCGATCCTTATAATGATACAACAGAGGTACTGAAAAAGTATGCTGATGGCTTAGGTGCTTTACCAAATCAATGGTATTTTTTGCGAGGTGAACAAAAAAAGATTTTTGATTTGGCAAAAAAGGGTTTCAAATTACCAGCAGATACGAATGATAATGATGATGATATTGTACATTCACCATATTTTGCTGTTGTTGATGCAGAAGGACAGATTAGGAATTATTATGATGGAACAAGCTTTGAGGAAACGAATGTGATGATTACGCACATGTCTATGATTATGCCTCGAAAACCTGATCCTGAAATCAAGGTTGAAGAAAAGGAAGAACTATAAATTATTAACTATTAACATTAATTATTATAAAGTGGAAAATATAACGTTAGGAAAAAAGTTAGATAAATGGGCAATTGGTGTTTCGGTATTTGTACTGATTGCTGTAGTTGCGTTGCGATATATACCACAACTTGGTGAAGACGTAATGCCTTTCGATATTCATATTTTACCAGCAGTTCATGCTGTTTTGAATAGTTTGGTTGCTGTTTCATTGTTGGGTGCAATATGGTTTATTAAACAAAAAAATGTTGATATGCATCAACGAATGATTTATGTTGCAATGGCATTGTCTGCTTTATTTTTATTATCTTATGTTGTCTATCACGCTGTTACACTACCAACTAAGTTTGGAGGTGAAGGTACTATCAAAATCATTTATTTAATACTATTAGCAACACATGTTGTGTTGGCAGCTGTAATTTTGCCTTTCATATTATTTACATTTATTCGTGGTTATACTCGACAAATACCTGCTCATAAGCGTTTAGCACGTTGGACATTTCCTCTTTGGTTATATGTCGCAGTTACGGGACCTGTTTGTTATTTAATGTTGTTACCGTATTATTAAGAATTGTTAATATTTAGATTAGAATTGTTTATCAATTATTCGGTTTGTAACTTTGTACTCAATTGAAAATTAAACAATTATGAAAAATAAAATTTCAAAAATTATATTCATATTTATTTTAGCATTCACGATTAATATTGTAAATGTAGAAACGGTAAATGCACAATGTCCGATGTGCAAAATGTCGGCAGAATCAAACTTAAAAGATGGTGGAACAGCTGGAAAGGGTTTGAATAAAGGTATTTTGTATCTGTTCGCAGCACCTTATTTAATGATGGGTGGTTTAGCATTTATATGGTTTCGGACAAATAAAAAGAAACGACAAGAAGATGAAAATGATGCAATTCGTGATTTGTTGGATGGTGTAAAATAGTTGAAAAGTAAACTTTTTCAAAAACCCTAATTTCTATATAGAAGTTAGGGTTTTTTAATGAAAAAGCTTTAGATACTTTGAATAATGGCTTTCTTCGTTTCTATTATGTGTTGTATTCCTTTTAATACACCTTGTAATTTAAAAGCGTATGAATAATCTTTTTGTAGATTACTCATTACCGTTATCTTAAATAGTGAAAAGAAGATTACTTCTACTAAAATTCTTAATTTCTATCTTGAAGTTATGGATTTTTTAATTTATTCCTTAGCTTTATTTATCATTCAAACAATTACTGAAAATCCCATGAGCTACTTAGATAAATTAAATAAAAAGCTAAACAAAATAGATAAAACACAAACACCTAATAAGTTAGAAGATCGACAAGTTCAAGTTTTACCTATTACCGAAACAGCTAAAAAACAACCTTCACAAAAGGAAGAAGAGATAAACAAGTCGGAGGAAACTGTATCAAAGTCAAAATCTACTATTTCTAAAAAAAATAAAGAAGAAACTACGAAAAATGAGGACAGTGCTTACGTCTCGATAAAAGATTGGGCGGAAGATGATCGACCTCGTGAAAAACTTAGAACAAAAGGTAAACATGCCTTATCAAATGCAGAGTTGATTGCTATATTATTAGGTTCGGGTTCAAGAAAAATTAGTGCGGTTCAGTTGGCTAAAGAAATTCTCAAAAGTGCGGATAACAATCTTAATGAATTGGGAAAAATCTCTATTGATGAACTAATTAAAAATTTTCATGGAGTAGGAGAGGCGAAGGCAATTACAATCGCTGCTGCAATGGAACTGGGACGACGACGAAAGATGTCAGCTATCAAAGATAGACCTGAAATACGAGGAAGTCAGGATGCGTATAATATCATCGCTCCAATGTTAGCGGATTTGCATCATGAAGAGTTTTGGATTTTGATGCTCAATCGTGGTAATCAAGTATTGAAACGAGTACAAGTGAGTTTGGGTGGCGTTTCAGGAACTGTTGTTGATGCTAAAATTATTTTTAAACGAGCTTTAGAAATTCCAGCTTCTGCCATTATTCTTTGTCATAATCATCCTTCTGGAAATCTTCGACCGAGTATGCCCGATATTGAAATCACGAAGAAGATAAAAGCTGGAGCAGAATTGATTGATATAAAAGTTTTAGACCACTTGATTGTGTCTGAACGGGGTTACTTTAGCTTTGCAGATGAAGGTATGATGTAAACTTAATGGCTTTCCAAAGTGATGAAAAACATTTTTAATAATAATTTATTAAATACCACTCTAAAAAAAATGGTGATACTTTTAATTTAATATGAAATCTAACAAAACAAACGGCACAAACGCTTTTCTATTTTTATGCTTTTACATCGCATTTTGTTATGATTTTTATATCATTATGCTAAAAGGATTTCGTGGTTTTGCAAGTTTTAATTTCCCTTATATTTTTCTTTATGCATTGATAGCAGTTGTTATTAGCCTTTTTGCAATAAAAAAAATGGTAAAACATGGTGATATTTGGATGCAATATTCAAAAGCAATTTTTGGAATCAACGTAATATTAGTCAGTTATATACTTTTTCTTACTATTTCTAATTTTAATAATACCTCAGGATTAGAATGTGCATTATGGCGTTCAACAACTTGGCGAGGTTGGGCGGGTGTTGAAACACATTATTATATCCAACCGTTTGTTGGTTATATCGGTTTGGTCATTACAATTCTTACCTATTTACAAATACAATTAACGAAAAAAAAAATTGGTTGGACAATGCTATTGTGGTTACCACAATTAGTTTATTTAGGAATATTATTGATTCATTTCTTCTTAATTAAGAAGCCTGTTTTTTACGGATAAAGATTATTTCTTGTTATTGCAAGAAGCCTGTATGAAAAAGAATTTTGCGAAGCAAAAATTTAATAATTGTGATAACGGTTTTCCTATAAAAAATCTAACGTGTAAAAATCGTATTTTCTGAACCACAAAAGAACCAAAAGGCACAAAAGTATTTTCACAAAAGTTATTTTATTTTGAAAATTTCATTCTTTTGTGAATACCTTTTGTAACTATTGTGCCTTTTGTGGTTCAAAATCATTTTTATAGGAAAACCATTTAATTGTGATTTCTATTCTATATTTTAGCGAAACATAAATTGTAAGAATAAATAAAATCTATATCTTTTTTATCGCCATTTTTATCGTTCAAATGATGGTTAATAATATTATTCCCGCTTGATTTAGCTAATTAATCAAAGAAAATCTACTGAACTAACGTTTGTTAGTTTAGATAATGAGTTAAGTCAGTATTTTTGATGAATTAAGATGGATATTGTAGGTGTAAACAAAGAACAAATAAAAGGATTCGTTAAAGGATGAATCATCAAAAAAGTTCTTGAAAACCAATCTTTTAAACAAGTATTACTGATTAAGCAACTTTAAAATAAAACACTTAGAGTAGATGTTGTTTTGGAGTAATCACCTAATAAAATATCATGAATGTTTCAATTACAGGATTTCAATTTTTGACAGGTATTGGATTGATTGCTTTAGTAATCATGGGAATTATTATGGCGATTAGATACCATTATTCACATGTAAAGATAAATAAAAAAGTTACAGGTAAGAGAGCGAAGAAGTACGAAGAAGTAGATGTGTTTAAGTTGAGTAATATGTTTTGGAAAGTTGGGATAATTAGTGCGTTGAGTGTGACGATTTTGGCTTTTGCTTGGACTTCTTTCCCGAAAGAAATTGATGTTTCAGATTATCAAGTGAACTTAGTAGATATTGAAGTAGAGCCACCGAGTACCGTACAAAAGAAAGTATTACCACCTCCGCCGCCGCCGCCAACAACTGTGATTCAAACAACGGATGACTTAAAGATACAAGCACCGAAGTTTGTAGATCAAACGGTAACACATGAGATGTCTAATCAAACGGCTACTCCAGCTGCGAAAAAGGCAAAACCAAAACCTAAGAAGAAAAGAGCTTTGCCACCACCGAAGAAGGTTGTAGAAGAAGTTGAAAAAATACATGTTATTGTTGAAGAAATGCCTCGTTTTCCAGGTTGTGAACACGTAGCAAACTATGCTGAATCTAAACAATGTGCGGACAAAAAAATGTTAGAGTTTATTTATAAAAATATTAAATATCCTACCATTGCAAGAGAAAATAATGTACAAGGAACAGCAGTTGTAACATTCGTAATAGAGAAAGATGGTTCAATTTCTAATATTGAAATAATTAGAGATGCTGGGGCAGAATGTGGTACAGAAGCAGTAAGAGTTGTGGAAATGATGCAAAATTTACCACAAAAATGGTTGCCAGGACGTCAAGGTAATGAGAATGTAAGAGTTAGATTTAATTTGCCAGTAAAATTCCGTTTGGATAACCCGTAGGTGAAAACATGAAAAGTGTTGCTCAGAAGAGCAACACTTTTTTTCATAACGGCTGCTTTTAGCTGCTGTATAAGCTTTAAAGATAACGAGTGTTAAAGAGCATCGTTACTATATTTTAATCATCCACCAAATGTTGTAATTCCGAAAAATTATCGAAATTTTTAATTTTTGAATCAAAGGTTTTTTGGAAATCGGAGACTTGTCCTTTCATAATATTTTCAAATAGAATCGCATGATTTCCATCATTTTGTGTAAAAATACCATATCCATTTGGCGTTCGTTCAAATTTTAAAATATCGTCCCAATTCACAACAACACTTTGATACGATAATTCGATTTGAGCATCGTCACTTAGATTGATATAGTTCTTGACTGTTGCAATTGATAATAGAAAAAAAGCAAAAGCTACAACCGAACGCAAATTAGTAAAACTGCTAAAATCACTTTGAAAATTAAGGTATAATAAAAATCCTGCTATACCGAAGTAGAAAATATTATTCCACCATTTTAGTGTTGTTGTGAAAAACAACTCCTTATTGCGATAAGCAAGGAAAACCTTAATAACATATATGACCGTCCATAATCCACCGACCGCCAGAAACAATTGTAACCACAAAATCGGCAAACTTGCTCGGTGAAAATACGCCTGTATCAAACACAAAATACCAGTACCAATCACTGCAATACCTAAGTACGGTTCTATTTTTTGTAAGTTCATAATTTTTAAATCGTTCCCATTATTTTAAATTACCAATTACCAATTACCAATTACCAATTACCAATTATCAATTACCAATTATCAATTATCAATTATCAATTATCAATTACCAATTACCAATTACCAATTATCAATTATCAATTATCAATTATCAATTATCAATTATCAATTATCAATGACTTTCCTCTGCTTCTTCCGCTTCTTCTTCACCAGCTGCATATTGTAATCCGCCACTATTAATCGTATGCCCAAAGAATACAGCATTAGCAAACAATTTGTTTGTGCCATACCAGAATGCACGGAAATTCGTATTATCCACAAAGCCAATCACTCGACCACTTCCAACGCCACTAACCAAAATCGAAGCCGAATTATTCAAAATTTTTAAATTCGATTTAGAAATATAACCACTTATCAAAGCATTATCCGTATATTTTAAAGGCGTTGCGGTTTGTTTGTCATAAGGTTCAAAAAATTGTGTTCCACGACGAAAAATCGGAATATTGACATTTTGATAACCATACGCTAACGGATGAGTCAAGTCGATTTGACTATTAAAAATCGCACCACCAATAATTTCTGCTCCATTAATCGCACTCATATTTTCATAGTTTTCCTCTAAAGGAAACTTATGTTTAGTTTTAGAAGAATCGGTTTTTGGCTTAGTCTTAGGTGTTGTTTTAATCATACCATTAGCTTTTAACCAGTTAATAGCACTTTTGAAACCAATCACAACACCACCTTTGCGCGTCCAACGTTTGATGTCATCCGTAGGCAAACCGCCATAACTTCCACTAACCAAAACCAAGGTGTTATAATCATATAAATTGACTTGTCGAAAATCATTCTTTTGTACCAAAGTCACAGACATATCGTAACGTTGATCAAATAAGTGCCAAACTTCGCCAGCATCATAAGCATTTGCACCATCACCGACAACCATCAACGTTTTTGGAGTCCGTAGATTTTTCATATTTCTACTTCCCAAATCCATTCCTATTGGTGTCAAACCCGTTTTTACACTATAAAAATCAATACCATCACGTTCTGCAATTTTGTTTAATAAGTCAAAAATAGATTTACTATCTTCATTTTGAATCTGGACTGGAATTAATATTGTACCATAATCAAAATCCAAAATACCTTCTGTTGTATTGATAGAAAATTGTTTAGAAGCGACTTTAGAGATGATACCGGCTTTTAGAATTTCATTCAATGCACGAGGTGTATAATATTCGTCCCAACGAAACAAATACGCATAATCCGTTTGTCCACCGATGACTTTTCCTTTCGGAAAAACTTCCCCTTTCACCGTTTGACCTAACGAAGGAATTTTCTTAACATGTTCACAATCAATATTAAAAGCCAAAGGCATTGTCCAAGTCGAAACATCATAAAACAGATTGTCTGTAAACTCGGTAATCGTCATAAACATACCTTTTATCAAACGATATTGTGATTGATTTGCAGGTACAACAAATGACCAATCTTTTCCAAATGTTTTACCATTTGCCTTATAATCTTCTTCTAAACGATATACTGTGATTTTGTGTCTTTGTAATAATTTTACAAAATGAGCAACTCGTGCTTTGTCGTTGGCATCACCAAAAACATAGGCTTTTGTTTTGTCTTTATCGGCTTCCGCCAATGAGTTATTATAAAAATCACGTTGATAATTCAAGAGTTTTTCTCGCATATTGTAACCTGCGTTTAGTGTTGTAATCGAAGTTGTCAACTGATTACGAACCGTAAACGGAAATGATAAAATGCCATTTTCTGTCATTTTCAAATGTCCTCTCGAACTACCTTGCTCAAACAAGATTCCGATACAACCATTCACATCAGGATAAGTAGAGCCTTTTCCGATATAAAAATCATCAAATGACTCTTTGGTATAATACATTGAACCAATTGAGTTCAAACCTTCTGCATGAAAATTACCAATTTCGCCAGTCAATTCTTGATTTAATTTTGGTGTCAACGGAAAAGTACGAGTCGGAATACCTGGCTGAAAAAAGAAAGTGGAATGTCCGCCCATTTCATGATGATCGGTTAGAATATTTGGTTTCCATTCATGAAATTTTCCCACTCGACCTTGACTTTCAGGATGCTGTAATGGTAACCAATCACGATTCAAATCAAACCAATAATGATTCGTGCGACCTCGTGGCCAGACTTCGTTATATTCTCGTCCGCTATCGTCCGTCGATTTGTTCAAACTTAGACTTTTGTTAGAATTAACCCAAGTCGAAAAACGATGCATTCCATCAGGATTGTAACAAGGATCCAATAAAACCACAACATTATCCAACATTTTCTCAAACGCTTCACCTTCACCAGCTGCTAAATAATAAGCGTATAAAGGAGCAGCATTAGAACCGCTCGGTTCATTGCCATGAATCGTATAACCTTGATACAAAACAGTTGGCATGTTAGAAACATCTAAATTGTCACTTTCATCTGGATTTGATAATTTTGTATGTTCTGCTTGTATTTTATCAATATTTTGATGATTTTTTGGAGAAGTAATCGTTAATAAAACCAACGGTTTGTCCTCATACGATCGAGCGTATTCTTCAATCGTAATTCTATCCGAGGCTTTCGCCAATGCTTTTAGATAAAATACCAATTGATCGTGCGTCAAATGCCATTCACCAATTTGAAAACCTAAAAACTGCTCAGGTGTTGGAATCGCTTCATTGTACGTAATATCTTGTGGTAAATAATATGTCAAATCTTTTTGTCCAAAAGTTATATTGGCAAAAAAACAGAACGCTATTAGGGAAGTTATAATTCGTTTCATGTAATTTGATTTTTATTACTTATCCCGATTACTCGGTAGTTTAAGTACCAAAACTATGAAAAATGATTTTGAACGACAAAAGACACAAAAGCATTCTTTTGAAATATACTTACGTTTAACTAAATATTAAAATCATGTATCTTTACGTTTAAACAGTTATAAACAATTACAAAAACAACAATTTGAATAAAGAAGAAATATTTCAAGCATTTGAACGACTAAAAGTTTTGGTCATTGGAGATGTCATGATTGATCGCTATTTAGTTGGCAAAGTAGAACGAATTTCTCCCGAAGCACCTGTACCTATTGTCAATTTAGAACGTCAAGATAATCGCTTAGGAGGAGCAGCCAATGTTGCCTTGAATCTAAAGGCTTTAGGTGCAACACCTTTTCTGTGTAGTATCATTGGAACGGACGAAACCGCAACAACTTTCCAACAATTGATGAAAGACGAAAGTTTATCTAATGAAGGAATTATACAACATGAAAGCCGAATAACAACGGTCAAAACCCGAGTTTTGGCAAAAAGCCAACAATTGTTACGATTTGATTCAGAGATTACAGTACCAATTAATAGTATAGTTACGCAACAATTTATACAACATATAAAAACTTTGATTGATACAAAAAAAATTGATGTTGTTTTATTTCAAGATTATAACAAAGGTATTTTAGTTCCAAAGGTTATAACTACGATTATAGACTATTGTAATCAAAAAAAAATTCCAACTACGGCTGATCCAAAACGTGAAAATTTCTTTGTTTATAAAGAGGTAACATTATTTAAACCAAATTTGAAAGAAGTTAGTGATGCACTTGATTATAGTGTGAACCCTAATGATAACGATAGTTTAGCGAAAGCAGCAAAAGTAATCAATACTCGTTTAAATAATATTTTTACATTGATAACACTTTCTGAAAAAGGAATGTATTTAGACAATAACAAGGAACGAATCATTATTCCAACACAATCTCGACATATTGCAGATGTTTGCGGAGCTGGAGATACTGTAATTAGTGTCACCTCGTTGGGTTTAGCTTTAGGAATCAACATGAAATTAACTTGCCAATTAGCCAATCTTGCAGGCGGAATTGTTTGTGAAAGTACTGGTGTTGTTCCTGTGGATAAAGATAAGTTGATACAAGAATTTAAAGCATTAAATTAACACAAAACTATTTAGGTATGAAGAACAAAACATTTACAAAGTTATTTTTTTTATTTTTTTTAATATCCATAAACAGCCAAACGATGGCTCAAAATGTGATTTGGTCTGAAGATTTTGGCGGAGGTGAGATACCTTTATCATGGACAAACACTGATGCTTCAGGACAAATAACAGATACAATTTGGGAATATTCAACGGATGGACCTTATTTTAATAACCAACCAACATTCTCATCATCAACAGCAAGTAATGGATTCGTTATTTTTGATTCTGATGCAATCGGTAGTTTACCAATTCCACACGATGTTCGATTGACAACAGATGCGATTGATTGTAGTAGTTTAACAACTGTTATTGCTAAGTTTTCTAATCAATATGCGTATTATTCAATAAACGGTGTTTCGATTGCAGAATTAGGTGTAAGTACAGATGGAACAACTTTTAGTTATTATCCTATTTTACTTTCAATTGCTCAAAATGAACTTACTCATTCTGAAACAATTCAAGAAATAGATATTTCGACAGATGCAGCAGGACAATCAACCGTTTATTTACAATTTAGATGGCGAGGGATTTGGGAATATGCTTGGCGAATTGATGATATCAAGATTCAAGATTCGTTTACACCATTGTTACCTGATGACTTGGCAATTGCGAATGACTTTTATGCGATTGCTCCTTCTTATAAAATGCCACAAAATCAAATTGATACAATTCGGTTTTTAGCAGATGTAGCGAATATTGGTGCGAATAATCAGAACAATGTTACACTTTCTGTTGAAGTTGAACGAGATATAGACAATGCGATTGTATTCTCAAAATCAATTAATTTAGGTACAATGAACTCGTTAGATACAATCGAAAATACCTTGTTTACAGATACTTATCTTCCTCCAAATACACTTGGTTCTTATACTGCAACTTATAGTGTAGATAATGCTTCAGGAATTGATGATAATCCAGATAATAATAGTGTTTCTTTTTCATTTGAAATCGTAGAAAATGAATTTGCAAAAGCACCTGCCGCAACCGTTGGTATCGCACCACAAGTTAATAATTGGACAACAGGAACACACTATTATATTTATAATGGCAGTCAAATAAATGGAATAGATACGGTTGCTCGCTATGCAAATGCCATTACGTTTAGAGTCGCAAATATTATTGCAAATGAATCTGTTGTTGACGAAAGCGTAGATGTAATACTTGAAAAAGGTTATGATATAAATAATAACGGTTTGATAGAAAGTAGCGAACGTACAATTGTTGCTATCGGCGATCATATTTTCACAAATGCTGATCATAATGAAGTGATTAATGTTCCTTTAATTAATGTAACAGGAATTGGTTCTGATATTTATGAATTAGAGGATAATACACATTATTTGGTTAGTGTAAAATATGATGCACCTGCGTCCAGTAATAATATGATTTTATTAATGAGCGATGAATTGAACTACAATGCCGCTAATTATGTAGCAGGATTGGCAGGACAAGAACGTTATCACTTTATTTCGGATATTGGAAATACAGGAGATTATGATTATATATTTAACTTTACAGATGATCCTATTCCTTTAATCAATTTAGAAACATCTGTACTCTCATCAGTTACAACCGCAGAATTAAAGTTAGAACAAGATGTATTAACATTGTTTCCAAATCCTGCTAATGAGTTTGTGAATGTGACTATTGATTTGCCTAAAAAATCAAAAGAAGTGAGATTAACGGTTTTTAATATTCAAGGTCAAGTTGTAGAAAGGTTATTTTTTAATAATATCAAAAATCAGCAACTTCAAATTGATGTAAATGAATACTCAAACGGAACGTATATGATGAGTATTGATACCGATTTCGGACATACAATTCAACGTCTTTTGATAAATAAATAAGTTTTTCTCTCTGTGATCTCCGTGTCCTCTGTGGGAACAAAAAAATATTTCCCACAGAGTTGACAGAGTGTTTCACAGAGAACACGGAGAAAAAAACGCTGTAATCTCCGTGAAAATCTCCGTATCCTCTGTGGGAACAAAAAATTAACTTGCCTTAAACTTCTTCAAAGCCTCATTCAATCTCGGTACAACATCAAACAAATCAGCCACAACACCATAATCAGCAGCCTTAAAGAAAGGAGCTTCGGGATCTTTATTGATTACGACAATGACTTTCGACTGATTCACACCAGCTAAATGCTGAATCGCACCCGAAATACCAATCGCAATATATAAATTTGGTTTAATTGCCACACCAGTTTGACCAACGTGTTCGTGATGAGGTCGCCAGTGAATATCCGCAACTGGACGAGAACAAGCCGTTGTTGCACCCAAAATATCCGCCATTTCTTCTATAATTCCCCAATTCTCAGGAGCTTTCATTCCACGACCAGCCGAAACAACTAATTCCGCTTCTGGTAAAGGAACTGTTCCCGTAATTGTATCTTGTTTGATAACTTTGATACGAGATTGTGGAATAGTAACAGAAATAGTTTGAGGTTCAGTTACTGAACCCACAACCTCTGGTGCTAATGAATTTCCTGATAACGACAACACTCGACGAGGCGTTTTAATATTGTAAGTTGCTTCTGCTTTTCCAGCAAATACTTTCTTGTTGACACTAAATCCACCATCTAAATTTGGTAAAGAATTTACCGCTGATACCGAACCAGCTTTGAAGCGAATAGATAAACGACCAACCAAAGATTTACCAGTCGAACTATGATTCACAATAATCGTAGAAGCACCGATTTTTTCGGCTACTTGTGTAATAATTGCTGTATAAACTTGACTATCAAAGTGACTCACGCCACCGACTTTCAATACCTTTGATGCACCATACAAACCTAAATCTGCACTATTGTCTGCATCACCAATGACCAAAGCTACAGCTTGTGTTCCTAATGATTGAGCAACTTTATAACCATAATGAACTGCCTCAAAAGTTGCTTTTTTATGTTGATTATTTTGACTTTCTGCAAAAATTAAAACCATCTTTTTAATTTTAGTTTGAGTAGTTTGAGTGGTTTCCGTAGTTTAAGTAGTTCAAATATCGTGAAGACATTCAAACTATTAAAACTACATAACCGCTTAAACTACTGAATAAAAAACTACTTAAACTACTACACTACTTAAACTAAATTACTTTCGCCTCTTCGTGAAGTAAACGCACTAATTCATCCATATTTTCAGGATCAACCAACTTAACTGCTCCTTTTGCTTCAGGCAAAGCAAATGAACTTGCCACAACAGGATCTTTCATATCTGCAGCATCACGAGCAACTAACGGCTTACGTTTAGCCATCATAATTCCACGCATATTCGGAATGCGTTGTTCTGCCAAACCTTTAGCAGCACTGACAACGAAAGGCGTTTGTACTTTCAAAATTTCACTTCCACCTTCAATATCTCTTGAAATAGTAGCAACCGAACCTTCAACTTGCATATCTGTCGCAAAAGAAATAAACGGTAAGTCTAATAATTCGGCTAACATTCCGCCAACTTCACCACCGTTGTAATCAATCGTTTCTTTACCAGTTATAATTACATCAAAACCCTTCGCATATTTAGCGATTTGAGCCGCTACGAAATAAGCAGATTTTGGTTCAGCGTTTACACGCAATGCTTGATCAGCACCGATTGCCAAGCCTTTTCTCAAAACAGAATCGTTTGAAGCAGGACCAACATTAATAATCGTTACTTTACTTCCAGCGAACTGCTCTTTTAATTCAATTCCTCGAACCAAAGCATACCATTCATCATATGGGTTCATGATGTAATTTACGCCATTTGTATCAAATGTTGTATTGTTATCTTTAAAGCCAATTTTGGCGGTTGTTTCAGGTGTCGGAGTGACACAAACTAATATTTTCATCTATTTATATTTTATATAATTGTTGAATTGCTTTATTGTTAAACTGTTTTATCACAATTATTATAAGAAATCATTTAATAAAATACGTCAAAAAACAATTCAGCAATGCAACAGTTTAGCAATATATCCATTTTTTTAATCGTCCAAAGGTAAACGATTTTTACCCTTTTGTCAATTTTTGAAATAATTATTTTTAATTATAAACTATTGTAAATCAAATAGTTTTGCAAACTATTTGATTTGTAATAGTATATCTCATTGATAATCAAAGAACAATAATTAAATACAAGAATAGAACTTATTTTATTACAATTAGTTCATTGTGTATATAAAATAGTCACTTTCAACTAAAATGTTTTTTAAAAGTGACCAATTTAACCTTATGTGTTTATCTTTGTCACTCAAAATGACTAAAATCATCTTGACAAAATCGCTTTTATATATAGATTTCTATATATTTGCTTCACTAACAAAAAAACATAATAATTATGAAATATAATGTAATCGTCGATGAGCAAGAATTTGCTCTAAATAAATCTGATGCAACAAACCTCAATACGGTCGAACTCAATAACGGTCAACTACATATTCTAAAAGACAATCAAGCTTATCACTGCGAATTATTAGAAGCTGATTATAACAATAGTACAACGACGGTTTTGGTCAACGGCACAAAATACAAACTCAAAATCGAAGATGAATACGACTTGTTGGTCAAAAAAATGGGTTTATCCATTGCGACTTCCAGCAAACTCGACAACATCAAAGCTCCAATGCCAGGTTTGGTTTTGGATATTATGATTGAAGTAGGACAAACGATTGAAAAAGGCACACCTTTATTAATCCTTGAAGCCATGAAAATGGAAAATGTCCTTAAAGCTGATGGAGAAGGCGTTGTGAAATCTATCGAAATCACAAAAGGTCAAGCCGTTGATAAAGGTCAGATTATGATTGAAATGGAGTAAAACAATTTAACGTACAAAACTAAAACGCTAAAATTTTTCCGTCATTGCGGGCTTGACCCGCAATCTCCTAAGCATTAAAGTTACAATCTTCATAAAGAACAAATCAAAACTTAGCAACCAACAAATATTGGTTTTTAAATTCACCATCAAACCAACATTTGGATAAATTAGAACCTTTGAATTTTCGAATTCGTTGGTTTGATAGCAAAAAATTGTTTGAGATTTACTGGCTGTTTGGTTTTTCCTTTTGTGGAAGTCTGAAGATTTTGACATAACGGTTTAGGAGATTCCGTATCAAGTACGGAATGACGGAAAGGGCTGAATTAAAATTATAAAAAGACACAATCATCATATATGTTATTCAAAGAATTTCAAGGTAAAACCAAAGCCGAATGGCTCGAAAAAGTCACCAAAGACCTTAAAGGAAAAAAGTCAATCGACAGCTTCAATTGGCACGTTGAAGATATGGAATTTACGCCATTTTTTCATAGTGAAGATGCGATAAATGCCAATCCAATTGTCGATGGACGAAGCGATAATTCTTGGGAAATCGGTGAGCGAATTGTTATTCAAAATAGCGATTATGTTGCTGCGAATAAACAAGCCGTTGATACGTTGATGAAAGGGGCGAATGCGTTGTTGTTTGTATTCGATAAATTGCCAACTCAAACTGAACTCACAGCACTTCTTGAAAACATACAATTAGAATGGATTTCTACGCACTTTCGTGCAAATAATAGTCTGGAACTTGCAGAAACTTTTACTGCCATCATCGAAGCTAAGGAACACAGTCCAGCTAAGGTCGTTTGTTCTTTCAACAGTCTTAATGCGAATTGCTTTGACCAGTTGAACAGATTCAAAAAGGCAATAACCGAATTGCCAAAAGCAAAATTCTTAACGGTCGATGTAAGCTTTGAAAATGATGTAGTCTACAATTTGGCGAAAGCCATAAAAAAAGGAAATGATTACTTAGAATTATTATCTGACAACGGTTTTGATTTATCTAAAACGCACCAACAAATTCAATTTATCATCAGTTTGAATGACGAATATTTTCCGAGTATTGCGAAAGTTCGAGCCTTAAAATCCTTGTGGCAACAAGTTTTATCGGCTTGGAGTTCAGACTTAAAACTCGTTCCAAATATCGAAGTACATTTAACCAAAAACGCACAAATCGAAGACGAAAATTACAATAAAATAAAAGCGACAACACAAGCAATGTCTGCCGTAATCGGTGGAGCAAATCGCTTGTATGTTTATCCATCTGATAGTTTTAAAAATGAAAATGGAACGACGTTTTCTCGCAGAATAGCCTTGAACGTTCAGCATTTATTGCAGCAAGAATCTTATTTGGATAGAACAATTGATGCTTCGGCAGGAAGTTATTTTATTGAGGAATTGACGGAGAAAATAGCGGAAAAAGCTTGGGCAATTTTTCAAGATAGATTATAAAATTTTTCACGAAACTAATTTAAAAATCGTTTTAAAATAGATACTATTTATATGATAATGAACAACTTTTTTGTTCTTAAAATCTTAAAACCATGAGAAACATTTTAGCTATTTTAATTTTTACGATTTTTGTTTTTGGATGTAATAAGGATGAACGAATGCTCAATGAATTTAACGGTACGTTTACAGTGATTAAGCATACTTTTAATCCTGCATATTATCCAATGGATAGTTATGATACTATAACGGCAGAAGTTCAGATTGTTGAAGATGGTTCGCCAACATTAATTTTGAGTGCTACACATTCTATAGAAACAGGATTCTTTGAAGAGGAAGAGTCTTCAAAGTCTATTTTGGAATATTCAGATAGAGGATTTCCTTACAGGAAATATGCAACGCTTAATTTAACGGATAAAACCTTTAGTTTTTCAGGAGGTAGAATTGGAGGTCCAGGAGGTTTTACACGTTACACAGGAAGTATTGATTAAAAACTAAAAATGATAAAATACGGAATCATAACAATTGCAGGAATTTACATTTTAATATGTTTAGCACTTTTTTTAATACAAGAAAAGCTGCTGTTTTTTCCGTATGAATTACCGCAAAATCATCAATATAATTTCAATGATTTTTTTGAAGAAATAAATCTCGAAGCCAAAGACGGAACAACGCTTCATGGCGTACATTTCAAAGTAGAAAAGCCAAAAGGTGTTATTTTGTTTTTGCATGGAAATGGCGGAACAATCAACGATTGGGGACAAGGTGCAGGATTTTATACGAATTTGGGCTACGATATTTTTTATTTGGATTATCGAGGTTATGGAAAAAGTGGCGGAAAAATCAAAAGCGAACCACAGTTGATAACTGACGCACAATTAGTTTATGATTACTTGAAACAACATTTTAGCGAAAGCGACATCATCGTTTCAGGAACATCAATCGGAACAGGAATGGCAGTTCAGTTAGCGGCAAATAATCAGCCTAAATTATTGTTTTTAAATGTACCTTATGCGAGTTTGCAACAAGTGATTAAGGAAAAAATACCATTTGTACCGAATTTCATTATTAAATATAAACTAAAATCTGAGCAGTTTATTTCTAAAATTGATTGTCCAATTTACGCTTTTCATGGCGACAAAGATGACGTTATTCCACATCATCATAGCGAACAATTAAAAAAGAAATATTCCAAAATCCAACTAACAATTTTAAAGGATTTTGGTCATAATAATATACCGAGTAGCGAAGAATATATCCGTCAAATGACGGAAATTTTGAATTGATTTTTAACCACAAAAGAAACAAAAGAAACAAAAGACACAAAAGATATTCACAAAAGAAAAATAATTAACCTATTGTGAAATTCCTTTTGTCCCGAGTACTCGGGATTGTGTCTTTTGTGGTTCAACATACACTAACAAATGAAAAAAATACTAATAGCCAACAGAGGCGAAATCGCCATCAGAGTAATGAGAACCGCTCGAAAAATGGGCATCAAAACCGTTGCCGTTTATTCGGAAGTAGATAGAAACGCTCCACACGTAAGATTTGCGGATGAAGCCGTTTTGGTCGGTCCAGCACCTTCATCAGAATCGTATTTAGTCATGGATAACATTATTGAAGCTGCCAAAACAACTGGTGCAGATGGGATTCATCCTGGTTATGGATTTTTGAGTGAAAATGCGGTTTTTGCAAAAATGGCAGAAGACGCTGGGATTATATTTATTGGTCCACGTTCTCATGCAATTCAAGTCATGGGCGATAAATTGGCAGCAAAAGAAGCTGTGAAAGATTATGATATTCCGATGGTACCAGGGATTGATGAAGCGGTTACAGATGTGGAATTGGCAAAGAAAATCGCTATAGAAGTTGGTTTCCCGATTTTGATAAAAGCAGCTGCTGGTGGCGGTGGAAAGGGAATGCGAGTGGTGAATAACTTGGAAGAATTACCAGAACAAATGGCTCGTGCGATCAGTGAAGCGACTTCGGCTTTTGGTAACGGTGCAGTTTTCGTGGAAAAATACGTGACTTCTCCTCGACATATCGAGATTCAAGTTTTGGCAGATACACACGGAAATGTCGTGCATTTGTTTGAGCGGGAATGTAGCGTTCAGCGTCGTCATCAGAAGGTGGTGGAAGAAGCTCCTTCGGCAGTTTTGACACCAGAAATTCGTAACGCAATGGGCGAAGCAGCTGTAAAAGTGGCAAAAGCTTGTGATTATGTCGGTGCTGGAACGGTGGAATTTTTGTTAGATGGCGATTTGAATTTTTATTTTTTAGAAATGAATACTCGCTTACAAGTCGAACATCCTGTTTCTGAATTAATCACTGGAATTGACTTGGTTGAACAGCAAATCAAAGTGGCAAGAGGCGAAAAATTGGCGTTCACGCAAGATGATTTAAGTATCAATGGTCATGCGTTAGAATTGCGAGTTTATGCCGAAGATCCGCTGGATAATTTCTCTCCGAATGTTGGAACTTTGACGACTTATATTCGCCCAGAAGGTGAAGGTATTCGTTTAGATGATGGCTACGAACAAGGCATGGAAATTCCGATTTACTACGATCCAATGATTGCAAAATTGATTACTTATGGCAAAACTCGTGACGAAGCGATTCAGTTGATGAAAGAAGCGATTGCTCAATACAAAATTGAAGGTATTCAGACGACTTTGCCTTTCGGCAAATTTGTATGTGAACATGAAGCCTTTACGTCTGGTAATTTTGATACGCACTTTGTTAAGAATTTCTATTCACCTGACCAAATCCGTGAGCAACAAGCGAAAGAACGTGAAATTGCAGCGTTAGTTGGTTTGAAGTTGTATTTGGAGGATAATCGGAAGTTGAGAGCGGTGGAAAGTACGGATACAAATTGGAGCGTTCGGTAATTTCGACACGAATTTGCACGAATTTGCACGAATTACACGAATTTTAAAATCTTACTAAAAATCGTTATTTTGAGTAGAATCAAAAAATAGAAATCATGGCAGTACCAAAAGATAACGAAGAGAAAAAATATTATACAGTTGAGGAATATTTAGAAATTCAAGAAAGTTCGGAAGAGAAATTGGAATTTCGGAATGGCGAAATTGTCGCAATGTCTGGAGGAACAGGTAATCATAGCCTTATTTCTACAAGAATATTAACTGCTCTTGATACTGGAATTGATAAGGCAAACAAAAATTGTATGGTTTATAATTCTGATATGAAAGTCAAAATTGAAGATTATAATTGTTTTGTATTTCCGGATGTTTCTGTCGTTTGTGGTAATGCGGAGTATGATAACGAGAATGAAACGATTTTAAAAAATCCAATTTTATTGATTGAGGTTTTATCGAAATCTTCTAAGAATTACGATAAAGGTGAAAAGTTTGAGTTTTATCGAAGTTTGCCGTCTTTCAAAGAGTATATGATTGTTTATCAAACGATGCCGAAAGTGCAAATTTGGTTCAAGGAAGCCGAAGACCTTTGGCGTATTGGTAATGTGGAAGGTTTAGATGCTGTCATTCAATTACACTCGATTGGGTTGGAAATTGCGTTGAAAGATGTTTATAAACGGATTAAGAGTTTTCCTGAATATGTGAAGGATTTTTATTGATAAAATACGGATATAAATCAGAATTTAATGGTTTGTGATTCGGACGCTGATGACGCTGAATACCGTTTACTCCGATCTGTTATTGGAGTTGATTTTCCCTTTCACATTTTCCATCATGCTAAGTTTATACAAGTTATTCCGATTTTTATTAGAAGCATCTTCTAAGTGTAAAAAAGATAATTATCCTCAAAAATATGAAAAAGGAAATAGCAAATTTAAACAATCCTCAATTTGGGAGCTTTGGAGAGTATGTGTTTTCTTTTTTTGTAAAAAACAACTTAAAAGAACCTTTAGAGAGTTATCATAAAGATGGTAAAGATTTTTTATTCAGAAATAAATATGTAGATATTGGAGCAAATCGTAAGTTAAATAAATACTTTCGAGTTACTAAAATATCAAATAAAGATGTTTCTATCATATTTTTTGAGGACTTCTGTTTTATAAATTATCCTAATGAAATAAAGCATTTACTAAATTGGAAAGAAATTGATTTGATATATAATTTATGGAAAAAAGGTCATAAACTAAAGTTGAAATCTAATAGCCAAAAATCTTATAACAAAGATTATCAGGATATTAAGAGAAAGATTCATACTTTTTTTAGCAAATATGACTATAAGACTAAAATTATATACAGAACCGTTACTCAAAAATTTGGATTGAAAGAGAGTCCTGGTAATTTATTTCCTAATCAATCATTTAATGGAGGAATCGTAGTGTATTTAGACTTTTATGATTTTAAACGAACAGTAAAAAATATAAGATTTATAATTGCTTTCAAGTGTGATGAAATTAATGATATTCCTTTATTAGATAGTTTTAGGTTGAAATCAAAATATGAAAAAAAGAAAATTGACTTAATAAAAATCATAGAAACTAATCACCGTAGTTATTATAAATCGTTAGATGATTTGTTTGAAAACTTCTTTACAAGATATTGAACAATTAAATAGAAATGATTTTTTTAATCAATAATCCGTGTAATCCGTGAAAATTCGTGTCAAAAATTAAAAAAATGAAAAAACCAAACTTCAAAAATATACCCTACAAACGCCAAAACGAGCCAACAAAAGCCGAAACCAAATGGCAAACGCCCGAAGGCATCGACATACAAACTACTTATGATAAAAGTGTTGTCGAAGGTTACGAACACTTAGATTTTGTAGCAGGAATTGCACCGAATTTGCGAGGTCCTTATAGTTCGATGTATGCTGGTCGTCCGTGGACAATTCGACAATATGCAGGTTTTTCGACAGCAGAAGAAAGTAATGCGTTTTATCGTCGGAACTTAGCACAAGGACAAAAAGGGTTGTCGGTTGCGTTTGATTTGGCAACACATCGAGGTTATGACAGCGATCATCCTCGTGTGACTGGAGATGTTGGTATGGCAGGTGTTGCGATTGATACGGTCGAAGATATGAAAACCTTGTTTGACCAAATTCCTTTGGATAAAATGTCGGTTTCGATGACGATGAACGGAGCTGTAATTCCGATTATGGCGTTTTATATCGCAGCCGCAGAAGAACAAGGCGTTCCACAATCACAATTAAGTGGAACGATACAAAATGATATTTTGAAAGAGTTTATGGTACGAAATACGTATATCTATCCACCTAAACATTCGATGCGAATTATCGGTGATATTTTTGAATATACGTCTAAATTTATTCCTCGTTTTAACTCGATAAGCATCAGCGGTTATCACATGCACGAAGCTGGTGCATCTGCTGATATTGAGTTGGCTTATACGTTGGCTGATGGTTTGGAATATATCCGAACTGGCATCAAAGCTGGATTGGCGATTGATGATTTTGCTCCTCGCTTGTCGTTCTTTTGGGGAATTGGAATGAATCACTTTATGGAAATTGCGAAGATGCGAGCAGCAAGAATGTTGTGGGCGAAAATCGTCAAACAATTCAATCCAACTAATCCAAAATCAATGGCATTACGAACACATTCGCAAACTTCAGGTTGGAGTTTGACGGCACAAGATCCGTTTAATAATATTGCAAGAACCGCTATCGAAGCGATGTCCGCAACACTTGGCGGAACGCAATCTTTACATACCAATTCCTTAGATGAAGCAATCGCTTTACCAACTGATTTTTCGGCAAAAATTGCAAGAGATACACAGAAATATTTGCAGCAAGAAACAGGAATTACAAAAGTTGTTGACCCTTGGGCAGGTTCGTATTACGTGGAATATTTGACCAAAGAAATTGCTGATAAAGCTTGGGCGTTGATTCAAGAAATTGAGGAATTAGGCGGAATGGCGAAAGCAATTGAAAATGGTTTGCCAAAGCTCAAAATCGAAGAAGCTGCCGCTAAAAAACAGGCTCGAATTGATAGCGGAATTGATAAAATTATTGGTGTCAATTTATTTATCAATCAAGATGA